>NZ_QHHV01000090.1:0-39137 GCF_003947245.1 Actinoplanes sp. ATCC 53533
CCGCGACTGAGCTGATCGCCGCTGGAGTAGACGTCCGGACCGTGGCCGGCAGGCTCGGCCACAGCGGCGGCGGAACAACAACCTTGCGCGTTTACACCGCCTGGGTCTCCGAGGCGGATCAACGGGCCGCCGGCTCACTTGCAGGCCGCATGCCTGAGCTTCCGGCAGGCATCGAGACGGACGGCGAGATGACTGCGATCACAACGCCGGTCAGCGAGACATCAGCGCCGTACCTACGGATCGCCGACGACCTACGCGCTGCAATTCGGTGCGGAGCGCTCAAACTCGGCGACCGCCTGCCGACTGTCGCCGAGTTGGCCAAGCGCTACCAGGTCGCCATCAGTACCGCACATCGGGCTGTCGCCACGCTGACCGACGCTGGGCTGATCACTGTCTCGCGCGGCGTTCCCGCAACCGTGGCAGTCGAGCGAGTTGAGGCCCCGCCCGGTTCCTGACACTCAGCCAGGCGACCCGGAGGCGAATGCGCGCAACTCCTCCAAGTAGGCCGACGCCTCCTGATCGGCCGGGTACCCGGCCGATCAGGAGAATCAGACCGGGCGGCCGAACTCCGCATAGATTGTTCGTCCCGTCTCGGCAGCGTCGATAGCGACACTCAGCCTGCGAACCATTGATGGGCGGAGCTGGTATGAAGCATCCGCTAAAGAAAGCATCACAAGACCGTCAAGCTCAGGATCGATATTCCCAGACCCCGGAATAGTGCCAATTTCCCCGCCGTCGAATATGAACATTACAGCGTCCCCCCATACTCCATGCCGAGGCACCCAATCCACGACTAGCAGGTCGCCAACTGGCAATGCGAGGCCGGTTTCCTCAGCGACCTCTCTAATACACGCGGCTTTCGGTTGTTCGCCTTCCTCGGCGATTCCGCCAGGAATATCCAGACCAGGCTTGTAGTTCGGGACTACGAAGAGAATCTCGCCTCCCCGGTTCCGAATTAGAGCGCCTGCCGCGATTCGCTTGCGCGGAAGGCGTCCAGCGACCCCAGGATTGAACTCCTTTTCAGGTGCACCCTCAAGCTGCAAATCATCGACGATGCTCACGGAGGTAATCGTGCGACCCTCTTCCCAGATCGATTGGCGGCCGGTAGGCCTGCCGTCATTACTCTGCACGAAGCTCAACCACCTTTGCGGCAAGAGACTGGACGAGTGGGTGAGTGCGGTTAGTCGCAAGAAGATGCTCTATCTGGCGGTCAAGATGCTCAACGGAACGTAGCGATCCCATGTCGGGCGAGGCTTCGACCGCGATGGAGGCATAGTGCGTGGCTTCTTCGATGTCGTTGCGCACCAAGGCGATCCGAGAAAGCTGGACTGCACTGTACACGCGTCGGCGCGGCTGGCCGTCTGCGATAGAGGACCACAGAGCGTCGATCTGGGGAGCGGCCTGGGCTGCGTCGCCAAGGTCCGTCCAGCATGTGCCGGCATGACTCGCTAGCACAACATGGGACCAGTTCTGCCCCCACACAGGAAGGTCGGTTGGGCTGAGGCGATCGAACGTCTCCTCCGCAATGCCGAGCGCCTTTTCGCAGGCGCTTCTGTCACCCATAAGGGCGTGAGCACGCGCCTCAAAAACATGAGCCTCGGCAAGTGCCAGCGACGGGACATGCGCACCGATCCTCGATTGGGCGACATTTGCCAACCTCAAGGCGTGCCTTGGTCGTCCAAGAAATATTGCCTGGTCGGCCATGCTCGATATGGCATACGCGGCGTAACCTTCATCCCCCGAAGCCTGAGCAAATCGCACCGCCTGTGCGAAATAGCGTTGTGCCGCAGAGTGGCGAAGCGTGTCGTAGGCCATCCAACCAATCAGCTCGCAAAGCACTGCGGTGGCTCGGAGGAACCGTCGGCCGATTGCGTCCTCGCTGTATTCTGAGAGCTTAGGCACTACAACGTCTTTCAGATAGGAGACTGCGAGCTGCCTATGATGCTCGCCGCTAAACGTTCGATCTAGTGTGTCGAACGTTGCAGTCATCATCTGAATCTCGGTAACGTCGATTTCTCGTATCGGTCGTTGTCGCCCCACGGTATCTACGCGCGATCCACCAAAGAGCCAATCAAGGCACAGTGCATTCAGCGCATCCGAGGAATACTCTCCGCTCACGATTTCCGGATGTCCAGATGAATCGTGCTGCGTGATCTCTGCGAGCGTGCGAACGGCTTGGGTAAGCGAAGACTCGTAGATGAGTCCGAGATGCGGTCGCATCTCGGCGGCCTGGCCCAGGCCAAGATCCGCAAGCGTCACTGGCGTGCCGAGCCGGGCCGTGAACGCATCGACGACAAACCCAGCCGTCTCGCCCCGAGGCGTTGTGCCGCGCAGCCAACCGGCAACGCGGGTGTGATCCGTCCCCACCTGCCGGCCGCGTCGCGCGGCGGCTGCTTGGACGGCACGGGCAAGGGACTTGTTCGAGAATCCCGCGTCAGTCATCAGTCGCCGTAGTTGATGGTTCATCTCGGCACCCAACCCCATACACCTACCTCTGGCCCGTCAGTGGGGGGCGCACTTGCGTGGATCGGCGGGCAATTTCGCGCCCCCCTTTGCGCCCTCCTCGTGGCGCTTCTGAGCATGCACGCTTGGTCCAGCACAGCACCAGCGCAACATTTCCAGGCGACAACCCGGAGGCACCAGGTGACGATCTCCCGAACAGCCGAAAACGGTGGAACCCCCCGCTTTCGATCGGTTCCTGACACTGCCGAAGTCCTGGGCATGTCTGAGGTAACCCTGTACCGCGCGATCCGTGAAGGCCAGTTCCCCGCGATCAAGGTACGTGGACGATACGTCGTGCCGTCCCGCGTGCTGGACGACATGGAGTCGGCTGCGATCACATCGGGTGCCGTCGTAGACGCGGCCGAGTACACAACCGGCAACAGGGTCGCCTGATGCCAAGTTGCTCATCGCCGCAGGCCGCCGGATTCGAGCCGCGTCACCCGCTCGGTGAGGGCTCGCACTTCCTCGGTAAGCACGGCGAGCTGCGCGCCGACGTCGGCGGCCGGCGCGGCAGGTCGAGCGGCGACGTAGACGCCTTTCCCCGGTTGGCCAATCAGCACACCGGCGCCCTGGAGTTCGCGGACGGCAGCGCGAACCGCCGTGTTGGAGACCTTGTAGATCTCCATGAGGCGAGCTGTCGACGGCAGCAGGCCGCCGATCTCATAGGTGCCATCCGAGATCTTCTGTCGCAGATCTTCGGCGATTTGGCGGTAGGCCGGTTGGCCCGTGATGGCAGTCAAGACCACTCTCCAAGCTCGGTCGTAGCAACCAGGCTCCCCTAGTTCACCACGGCATTCACCATATGCACAGTCAGCACTTGACACACCTTAAGCACAAGGTGCACATTGAGCGTACGGTCTCGCCACCCGGCGCCGCCGAGAAGGAGGAACCAGTGAGAGGCACCCGCGATACCAGGAAGCAGGCCAGCGCGGCGCCGTCTGCCGTCGATCTGGCCGCGATCGAGGCTGAGTGGCCGCTGATCGCCGCTGAGATCGACGTCGTTGACGCCGAAATTGCCACCATCAACGCCGCCGAGCACGGCGGTCCGTCGCCGCTGGACTGGCGGCGTCTGCGTCGGGCGGAGGCCCGAGTCACCCGCGTGGCCGCTGAGCTGGCCGCGCGTCCCGCTGGTCTCAAGGCGGTGGCGTGATGATGCAGGACATTTACCGGCTCAAGCGGGTCGGCTGGGCCGTTCGGGGTGTGTTCGCGCTCGGTATCGCGGCTTCGTTGGCGGGCAATGTGCTGCACGCTGCTGACAATCCGATCAGCCGGGCGATCTCGGCGTGGTCGCCGTTGTCGTTGCTGCTGGCGGTCGAGCTGATCTCCCGTGTTCCGGCCAGCAAGGGTCTCGCGTCGTTCGCTCGGTTGTTCGCGACCGCGGTGATCGCGGGTATCGCGGCGTGGGTGTCGTACTGGCACATGGCTGGTGTCGCGTCCCGCTACGGCGAGACGGGCGCGAGCCCGTACCTGCTGCCGCTGAGCGTGGATGGCCTGATCGTGGTCGCCTCGATCAGCCTGGTCGAGATCGGTGGCCGGCTCCGCAGGTTCGCTAAGCCCGAGGCGTCTCCTGCCACCCAGCCCGCGGCCACCTCTGCCCCTGCCGCGACGGTGCCCAAGCCGGCGAGCGCGCCCAACGAGGTCGTGGCCAGTGCGGTGAAGCGCCCGGCCCGGCCGAAGGTCACCACTGCTGAGCGGGTGGCCCGGTTCCTGGAGAAGAACCCGGACGCGACGCAGGAGCAGGTCGCGGCGCGGCTGAAGGTCACCGTGCGCACGGTGCAGCGGCACTGGCCGCGCCGTGAGGCCACCGTCACGGCTCTGTCGGCTGCGGCGTGAGGGGCGGATCTCATGTCTGACCAGCAGTTGCGTACCCAGCATCAGGAAGTCATCGATCGCAACCGGGCGCAGCGCCTCGACGCCAATGCGCAGGTCGAGCGTCGCGCGCAGGAGTTCAACGCGCGACTGGCCGAGCGCAGAGCCGCCGAGAGCGGCGACGGCGACGAGTTCTAGCTCCGCCCGGGGCGCGGCCTTCCGGCTGCCAACCACCCAGCCGCGCCCCGGTCCTCCCGTATTCCGAACCCCTGCGACCAGGAGAGACACCCGCGATGAGTGAAGAAGAGATCGAGATCAACGCGGCCTACGCCGAGCTGCACAACCTGCGTGCCGAGCTGGCCGAGCTGCACAACTGGGCCGACCGGGTCCTCGACAACGAGCACACCGACCGGCAGTACATCGCCGAGCACCTGTCCACCGCATGCGGGGTGCTCGCGTCCGGCGGCCCAATGCCGTCGCGCCCCTACGACGACACCGACGAGTTCTGAGGCGGCCCGCTGATGCTGACTTCCAAGACCCTCATCCGCACCACCGGCGCGGGTCTCGTGCTGACCGCGGCCGGGTGGCTGCTGGCCGGACACCCGGGGCACCGCCTACACGGGGCCGGCCTGATCCTGGCCGGGCTGACGATCGTGGCCGGTCCGCTGTGGTGGCAGGCCCGTGCGACCGGTTCGGCCGGGCTGATCGGCCGGTGGGACCGCCACGCCCGCCGTAACGCCGGCACCGCCTCGCGCTTCGACATCTGGCGCACCTCCTCCGGGTGGGCGATGCGCCGCAAGGCCGCCGTCATCCGTCCCTCACTGGCTGGCCTGTCGTGGTGGCGGCGGTGGCGAGCACCGCTGCGCACCTTCGCCGTGCCCCTGGCCAAGGCGGGCCGGCAGACGGTGTGGACCTCCGGTGAGGAATCCACGCTGCGGATCGGTATCCCCGGTACCGGCAAGACCGCCGAGCTGGCCAACCGGGTCATCGACGCCCCCGGCGGCGTGGTCATCACCAGCACCGCTACCGACCTGTTCGACCTGACCGCCCCGCTGCGCCGCAAGGCCGGCCCGGTGCAGGTGTTCAACCCCGGCGGCCTCGGTGGGCTCACGTCGTCGCTGCGCTGGTCGCCGCTGTCCGGGTGCACCGACCCG
Organism: Actinoplanes sp. ATCC 53533; assembly: GCF_003947245.1. Taxonomy (NCBI): domain Bacteria; kingdom Bacillati; phylum Actinomycetota; class Actinomycetes; order Micromonosporales; family Micromonosporaceae; genus Actinoplanes; species Actinoplanes sp. ATCC 53533. The sequence continues at coordinate 5,466 of NZ_QHHV01000090.1, forward strand.
GCGACCGCCGCCCGCCGCGCGACCGACCTGATCGGCCCGATCGACGGCCAGGGCGCCGAGGGTGCCCGGTGGGCGGCGCAGGCCCGCCGGGTCCTCGCGGTGTGGCTGCACGCCGCCGCCCTGGGCGACTACCGCATGGCCGAGGTGCAGGCGTGGTGCGCCGACCCGGACACCGCCCGCGAGGCGATCCTGACCGCGCTCAAGACCTCCCCGCAGGCCGCGGCGATGCGGCAGGCCGCGGCGCAGTCGATCGACATGAGCGCCCGGACCCGCGACGGCGTGATGCTGGCCATGGCCCCCGCCCTGGCGTGGACCACGCTGCCGTCGGCCGCGCAGGTCGGCGACCCGGAACCGGACGCCGCGGTGTTCACGGTGGCCGAGCTGACCGACCACCGCGGCGCCTTGTATCTGCTCGGCGATGATGACGGCACGGTCGGGCCGCTGGTCGCCGCCCTGGTCGCCGAGATCGCCTACCAGGCCCGCCGGACCGCCGCGGCCCGGCCGGGTGGCCGGCTCGACCCCGGGCTGACCCTGGCCCTGGATGAGGTCGCGCTGGTCTGCCCCACCCCCCTGGACAAGTGGATGGCCGAGCTGCGGAAACGCTCGATCGTCATTCACGCCGCCTGCCAGGGCCTCGGCCAGCTCCGCGAGCGGTGGGGCAAGGACGGCGCCTCGATGATCCTCAACTCCGCTGCGGCGGTGCTGGTCTACGGCGGCTGCAAGGACGCCGAGGACCTGCGCGCTTTCGCCGATCTGGCCGGCGACCGGGAGGAGACCACCGACACCCGCGACGCGGACGGGCGGATCACCAGCAGCAGCACCCGCCGGGTGCCGGTCATCGCCCCGGCGATGCTGGCCGGCCTGCCGAACTTCCAAGCGATGCTGATCCGCCGCGGGATGCGCGTCGCCCTGGTCCGCACGCCGATCGTGTGGAAACGCCGCGACCTGCGCCGCGCCGCCAAGCCCGCTACGACCCGCCCGGCGAAACCCGTCCGGCGCAAGCCCTCACCCCAGCCCCGCCCGGCCACCGCCGCCCCGGCGGCCCGGACCGCCGCCTGAAAGGAGATCCCACCCGTGCGCTTTTTCAGCGACGAGACCCGCACCAACCGGCAGGCCCTGATCGCCGCCCGGCAGACCCTGACCGACGTCAGCGCCCGCGAACAGGACGTCACCGACGCCTACCTCGACGCCAACGACGCGGTGATCGAGGCCGAGAAGCCCCTCAAGTGGTGGCAGCGCCTCGACATCGACACCGACCTGCACACCCACGAACCCGACGAGTTCTGAGGAGACGCCAACACCATGTTCACCCCGTACACCCCCCACCTCGACACGCGATACGGCTACCTCACCGAGCAGTTGGCGCAGGAGGCCGCCGACGCCGAGTTCCGCGAGCTGCGCGACGCCGCCGAGCGGAACAACACCGACACCGCCGCCCCGGCGCAGGCGTCGAACGGCCTGGAGGCCGCCGCCGAGTACCGCGCCGACGACACCGACGAGTTCTGAGGAGCGCCAGCACATGAGAAACCACCCCATCCGCTACAGCACGCGCCGGGACCTCGAAGCCCTGGCCGAGCAGGGCAGTGACGGCGAGATCGTGATCGACCTGCACGACGGGCGCACCGCGATCCGACACGCCAGCGACGCCGCAACCAGCACCAGCCTGATCGAGTACGCCGACGGTCACCGCGACGTGATCTTCGACAGCCACACCAAGCCGGTCGCCGACCCGCAGGTCATGGCCGAGGCGCAAGCGTCACGGGAACGTGCCGCGACTGCCCGGTACTGCGCCGGGCAGTCGCCCGAAGGCTCCCCGGAGCACCAGCGCGCCCTCGACCTGGCCGAGCGACTGGACGCGGCCGCCGCCGACAAGGCCGGGCACGCCTTCGACGGGCTCAAGAACGACATGAACCGCGATATCGCCTCCCGCCACGACACCGACGAGTTCTGAGGAGCGCCCGCAGATGAGAAACCACACCGACACCTTCGAGGCCCTGGCTGCGCGCTGCGAGCGCGGCGCCGAGACCCTGGAGCACGAGGCGGCCCACGCCGCCGAGATCCTCGCCGAGCGCGGACACCCCAACGCCGACGCGCAGGACTGGGCGACCCGCAAGGCCGCCGCCGCGACCGCCGCCCGCGAGTACGCCGCCGGGCTGCGCGCCGACGCCGCGGCCGGTCCCGGCCCGGACGCCCGACTCGACCCCGGCCGCCTCGCGCAGGCCGAGAAGGTGGCGTCGGCCGCCGAGCTGGGCGGCATCCTCATCGACGGCCGGCCGATGGCCGAGCGTGATGCGCAGTCCGACTCGGTGTTCAACCAGCACACGCGCGAGTTGTGGGAGGCCGGGAAGCACCCGGCGCAGGAGAAGGCCCAGCAGATCGAGGCCACCGGCAAGTTCACCCACGTGGACGAGACGATCGGCGGCGTCAAGCAGGTGCCGTTCTGGCAGCTCGGCCGGCCCGCCGACGAGAACACCTCGCCGCGGTACGCCGCGCGGACCGACAGCGACGCCGACGAGTTCTAGCTTCGCCCGGGGCGCGGCCTTCCGGCTGCCAACCACCCAGCCGCGCCCCGGTCCTCCCTCATTCCGAGTCCTCACGAACCCAGTGGAGGAACACCCATCATGACAAGCCCCACCCCTGAAGACCGATTCGACTGGCAGGCCGCCGAGGCCGACGTCGTTGATCTGACCGCGGCCCGTCAGCGCCGCGACAACCGGGACGACGCCGGACCCGACACCGAACCCGACACGATCGGCGACACCCGGACCGGTGCCGAAGCCGACACGGAGCACGACACCGAGGACGACACCGGCCGGCCGGTCCTGGTCGACAGCATTGGCGTGCAGCGGCGCCCGCGGTTTAGCCTCGCGTCGTTCCGCGACGCGCAGCGCGTGCCGATCGTCCCATCGACGTTCAAGTCCCGGACCGAGTTCGTCGGGAACCTTGCGTGGGCGGCCGGTTTCGGCGCGCACGCGCTTGCGTACCACGCGCTGCGCCTGCCGAAGTACGCCGGCAGGGTCGCGTTCCGCACCCCGCGCGGCGCGATCCGCGTGGTGAGCACGTACACGCGGTGGCTGTTCGATCTGGAAGGCGAGCCGGTGCGGCAGGCCACCGTCCGGACCGAGGACGCCGAGACCTACCTCAAGCTGGCCCGGCAGCGTGACCGCCGGGTGCGGTGGCGCGGGATCACCGCGGTCGGCATGCTCGCGCTGCTGCTGGCCGTGACCGGCTGGGTCGTCCTCGCCCCGACCTGGCAGCGGTGGACCGCGCTGGGTGTGCTGGCCGCGATCCTCGGCTACCTCGGCACCCCGGCCGACAAGCCGCTGCTGGACACCGCTGTGGTGCGGCGTGACGTGGCGCCGCTGACCTCGGCCGAGGTGTTCGCCGCGCTCGGCTCGCTGCGGATTCCGGGCATCGACGCGGCGATCCGGCGCGGCGACAACGGCAAGCGGTGGTTCCCGGCACCGATCGCCCGGGAGAACGGCGCCGGGTGGCGCTGCGAGGTCGAGCTGCCCCGCGGCGTGGTCGCCTCCTCCGTGGTCGACAAGCGCGAGGAACTGGCCGCCGCGCTGACCCGGCCGCTCGGGTGTGTATGGCCCCAGGTCAACGCCGAGGTGCACCCCGGCTGGCTGGTGCTGTTCGTCGCTGACAAGGACATGAGCAAGGCCAAGCCGACCGTGTTCCCGCTGCTCAAGACCGGCACGGCGAACCTGTTCAAGCCCGCCCCGTTCGGCACCGACCCGCGCGGCACGCTGGTCACGCTCACCCTCATGTACGCGTCGATGATCGTCGGCAGCATCCCGCGTATGGGCAAGACGTTCGCGCTGCGCCTGATCCTGCTGATCGCCGCGCTCGACCCGCGGGCGCAGATCTTCGCGTTCGACCTCAAGGGCACCGGCGACCTGTCGCCGCTGGAGCCGGTCGCCCACCGGTACCGGGCCGGTGACGACGATGAGGACATCGCCTACGGGCTGACCGCGATGCGGGAGCTGCGCACCGAGATGCGGCGCCGGACCAAGGTGATCCGGGAGCTGCCCCGGGACCTGTGCCCGGAGAACAAGGTCACCGACGACCTGGCCAACATCAAGAAGCTGGGGCTCGGCCCGATCGTCGCGGGCGTGGACGAGTGCCAGGTGTGGTTCGAGCACCCGAAGTACGGCGACGAGTTCGAGGAGATCTGCACCGACCTGATCAAGCGCGGCCCGGCGACCGGGATCGACCTGGTACTGGCCACCCAGCGCCCGGACGCGAAGTCGCTGCCCTCGGGCATCTCGGCCAACGCGGTGCTGCGGTTCTGCCTCAAGGTCATGGGCCAGATCGAGAACGACATGGTCCTCGGGACGTCGCAGTACAAGAACGGCATCCGGGCGACCATGTTCGGCCGCCGCGACCGCGGCATCGGTTACCTGGCCGGCGAGGGCGACGACCCGGTCATCGCCCGGACGTTCTATGTGGATGGCCCGACCGCCGAGGTGCTGGTCCGCCGGGCGCGCGGGCTGCGAGAGAAGGCGGGCAACATCACCGGCCACGCCGCCGGGGTCGCGCTCGACACCGCCGAGGTGCGCCGCGACACGGTGCTGGAAGACCTGGCCGCGGTCATGAGCGAGAAGAAGCCCAAGGTGTGGACCACCGTGCTGGTCAAGCTCCTCGCCGAGCTGCGCCCGGAGGTCTACGGCGACCTGACCGCCGACCAGTTGAGGGCGGCGGTCAAGGCCCACGGGGTCAAGCCGGGGCAGGTGTGGGGCAACGACCCGGACACCGACGAGACCGGCAACCGGCAGGGCTACACCCGCACCGACATCCTCAAAGCCCTCACCGAGCGTGACGGAAACGGTGGTCGCGGCAAGACCAAGTGACCCGCCGGACGGTCCTAGGTCTAGGACCCCAACCCTCCTAGACCTAGGACCACCCCTAGAACCGAATCCGTTTCCTGATCAGCGCCCTAGCAACTAGGAGCGCCGGCCCCACGCACCCTAAAACGGCCCTGGAGGCACTCCCGTGACGACCCTGATACTCCTAGCCACCCTCACCCTGCTTGGTTACTCAGCGTTCTACATCATGATGTGCGCGATCTCCCCGTGGGGGATCTGCCAGCGCTCCCGCTGCACCAGCGGGCGCATCTACTCCCGCGTGTTCCGCAAGACCTTCCGCGAGTGCCCGCGCTGCAACGGCACCGGCCGCCGGGTCCGGATCGGCCGCCGGATCTACGAGTACCTGCGCTCCGAGCGGAAGGCAGGCAACCGATGAACCGCACCATGGCCCGTCTCCACCGCGAGCCCACCCCGCACACCGACTGGTGTGCCCGCGACCACCGGTGCGGCATCAACGAGCACCGCGCCCCCGACGTCGAGGCCCGCGAGGTCGGCGGCCGGGCATGGCTCACCCGCACCCGCGCCGGTGACGTCGAGTACGCCGAGGTCCGCGTCCGGATCCCCTTGCACAGCACCGAAACCGGCGCCCGCTGGCAACTCGCGCTCACCCTGCGCCTGATCCGCGACCTGCTCACCGCCGTGGCCGTCCGGCCCGGCATCACCCCCCGGGCCGGGCGACCGGCCGTCGACAGCTCCCGCACCCGTCCCGCAATCCGGAGGGCCGCATGAAACTCCGCACCTTCTTCGCCCGGTTCCTGGCCGACGACACCACGCAGACCCGGCCCAACACCGCAGCCGACAGCAGCACCGGCACCCGCCGCGCCGACTCGGTCGAGCACATCGACCGGCGCAACGCGTGGCGGCCGACCGCACGCAGCGCCTACGGGCGATACATCCAAGCGTCAGAGCACCGGCAGGCCGCGATCGAGGCGATCAGCCAACGCGGACGTGAGCGCGGCATCGACGCCAAGGACATCATCGCCGCCCATAACCGCCTCGACACCGAACTGCGCGCCCGCGGCTGGCACCCCGACCAGTTCGACCACGGCTTCGACGACGAAGCCCCGATCAACGACTTCATGGACCGCACCGACGTCGACTACGACCCCCGCATGGCCGCCTACGACGCCCGAACGGCCCAGCGCCGCGACACGGACGGAGACTACGCATGACCGCCCACGAAACGCTCGCCACCGCCGCCCGGCGCATCGCCGGCCAGCTCGACACCCGCGGCAACCCGAACCTCAAGGGCCTCCCCGAAACGCTGTGCCGCGCCCTCAAGGTGCAAGAGGAAGCCGGAGAGCTGGCGCAGGCTGTCATCGGCGTGCTCGGCCAGAACCCCCGCAAGGGAGTCACCCACACCTGGGAAGACGTCATCGCCGAGGCGATCGACGTCGCCATGTCCGCTCTCGTGTTCGCCGAAACCGTCCTCGCCGACGACCCGACGGGCCTCGATGACCGGCTCGACTACCACCTCGACCGGCTACGCCGCCGCGCCGCCGCGTCCGGCGCCCCCGAGATCGGCCTCCACACCGAGGGCACCAACGATCGGCAGTGGGCAGCGTGAACCTCTACGAGCCCAACGACGGCCGATTCCCCGACGAATCCAGCGTCGGGGTCCGGTTCCCGCTCACCGACGAGCAACGCCACGGAGACCGCGCCGGCTGGCCGTGGGTCCCCGGGTGGATCGCCGGGCAGTGCGGCCCGAACGAGTGGGACGTCGTGGTCGAAGGCGCCGCACCCGTCGACCACGACACCGACGGCGGACCCCTCTATCCGGCGGTATTCCGCGACTCCTCCGAGATCCGCCCGGCCGCCGCGCGCAGCGACGCCGGCCAAGACGCCGGTGATGAGGACGCGGCATGAGGAGCCCGGTCGACACCCGAAAGGACCACCACCCCATGACCACCACCATCACCGGCGCGCAGATCCCGGCCGAGGAACACGCCACCGGGTTCGTCGCCGTCGCCATCCGGTTCCCTACCGACCCGACCGCTCACCGGGCCACGTCGATCTACCACCGGCCGGACGGCACCGACGGCGGGCTGCCGGTCCGGCTCACCGAAAAGCTGGCCGGTTGGACCGAGGTCCGGCCGTCCTGCCGGCCGGACACCGACTCGAGCGACCGGCTCTACCAACTGTCGATCCCGACGGCACTTGCCCGCGGCGCGGTCGCCTGCGACCAGCCGGAGTGCTTCGGCGGTCCGGCATGACCACCACGGCGATCACGATCGAGTTCGACCCCGACCGGCTGACCACCTACACCGACAGCCACCTCGCGATGCTGTGGAGCCTCGCACAGGCCAACCCCGACAACGGCTTCGACACCAGTCAGCCGGGCGAGCTGGCCGAACGCATCGGCCGCGAAGTGATCCGCCGCTGGCTGCGCAACGTCGAGCCGGAGATGTACCACCACCAGGGCCGGCACTACTACTGGCGCCAGCTCACCAAGCTCGCCACCTACCAACCACCCGCCGACGCGCCCACTGGCAGCCCGGAATGGCACAGCGGCCAATGGGTCGCACGCCCCACCCCACCGGCTGCCGTCAGCACAGCCAACCCGACCCCCGCCCCGATGTCGATCCCTGAGCCGGTGGCAGAGCCGCTGCCGGTCGCCGCCTGAACCCTGGAAGGACTGACCTGTCATGGCTAACGAGACCACGATGACGATCGTCGGGAACCTGACCGCCGACCCCGAACTGCGCTTCACCCCGAGCGGGCTGGCGGTCGCCAAGTTCTCCGTCGCATCCACCCCGCGCCTGTTCGACAAGGCCACCAACGGCTACAAGGACGGCGACCCGCTGTTCCTGAACTGCACCGCATGGCGCGACCTGGCGGAGAACGTCGCCGAGTCGCTGAGCAGGGGCGCCCGCGTGGTGGTGACCGGCCGACTCAAGCTGTCGCGCTGGGAAACCCCGGAAGGCGAGAAGCGTTCGGCGTACGGCCTCGATGTGGACGAGATCGGCCCGTCGCTGCGGTTCGCAACCGCGACGGTCAAGAAGCTGGCCCGTTCCAACGGCGGCCCCGGAGCCGCACCCGCCGATGACCAGTGGGCCACGGCCAGCCCCGCCCGCCCCGCCACCGCCACGGCCGGTGATGCCGGATTCAGCGACGAACCGCCGTTCTAAGTTCGCCCGGCGGCGCGGCCCTGGCCGCGAACCCGTGCCGCGCCGCCGGCCACCACTCGGCACCCACCGACAACGCCGGATGTGACAACGGAGCGTGATTCACATGACCGACCTCGAAATGTGGCTGATCGGCACACCCGATCAGGCCACCGCAACGCTGACGGCGCTCGCCGCCATCGGCCGCGTCACCGGAGCCAGTAAACCCGAACCACTGTTTGGTGCCGACGCCGGACGGGTCCGCCAGTACGTGCGGGTCAGCGTCATCACCGCCGTACGGAGCCACCCCGCCGAGCGGGCCGCCGGGCCGGGTGAGCGGCAATCGGTCATCGACATCAGCACCCGCCGCCGCACCGCCTGATCACCGATCCACTCTGGAAGGGAGTCCGGCCATGACGACTCGGCAAGCCCTGTTGGCCGCCGCCCTGGCGCACGCCGTGCGGGGCTGGCCCGTGTTCCCGCTCTGGCCGGGCAGTAAGACCCCGGCCGTGCCGGACTCGTGGGAACGTCGCGCCACCTGCGACCCCGACCTGATCGGCCGGTGGTGGGCGTCGCGGGCGTTCAACGTCGGGCTCGCGGTCGGCCCGGCCGATCTGCTGGTCATCGACCTCGACACGCCGAAACCGCCGCACGGCCGTGGGGCCGCTACATCCGCTACATCCGTAACATCGCAGGTCAACCCTGTAGCGGTTTCCGATCCTGTAGCGGTTGCATCCGCTACAGGACCCGCCGGCCGCCACGGACGTGACGTGTTCGTCGCGTTGTGCGCCGAGCACGGTCAGCCGATCCCCGCCGACACGCTGATCGTCGCCACGCCGTCCGGTGGCTGGCACCTGTACTACCGCCACCCGCCCGGCCCCGCGCTGCGCAACACCAAGGGCGGCACCGCCCGCGCCCTCGGCGAGGCCATCGACACCCGCGCCCACGGTGGGTACGTCGTCGCCGAGGGCAGCGTTATCGGCGCCCGCGCCTACACCGTCGTCCGCGACCGGCCGCCCGCACCGCTGCCCGGCTGGCTCGCCGATGTGCTGCGCCACCTCGACCGCGCCGCGCAGAGCCCACCACCAGGTCGGCCGGTCGCCGTGCCGCTCGCCGCCACCGACCGGCGTAGCGCCTACCTGGCCGCCGCACTCGCCCGCGAAGCCGACCACGTCCGCGCCGCCCCGGCCGGTCGGCGCAACGCCGTGCTGTGGGGCGCCGCCGTCGCCCTCGGACAGTTGGTGGCCGGTGGTGACCTGACCGCCGACACCGTTGCCGATGTGCTGGAACAGGCAGCCGTCGGCGCCGGGCTGCGACCGCACGAAGCGCGACCCACCATCAGCTCCGGGCTACGTCGCGGTGCCCAACGGCCCCGGATGGTGGCCTCATGACCGGCCCAGAGTTCGACTGGCAGGCATACGAAGCCGAGTTCGGCGACCTGACCCCGCCCGATCCGAGCCCTGTTCCAGCACTCCCGACTCCTGGCGGCCGGACCGGCACCGACCGGGCCGCCCCGGTCGACGGCGCGGCGTTGCTCGCCGAGCTGCACGCCGCCGTGCTGCGCTACCTGGTCATGCCCTCACCGGAGTCCACCGACGCCGTGGTGTTGTGGATCGCCGCCACGCACGCGCAACCTGCCTGGGAACACGCCACCCGCCTGGGCATCACCGGCCCGGCGAAACGCTGCGGCAAGTCCCGCCTGCTGGAAATCATCAAGGCCACTAGCCACAACGTGCTCCCCGCGGTCAACGCCTCCACCGCAGCCCTGTACCGCTCCATCGGCGGAGACGACCCGCCCACCGTGCTGTTCGACGAAGCCGACGCCATCTTCGGCACCAAACGCCAGGCCGAAGCCAACGAAGACCTCCGCGCCCTACTCAACGCCGGACACTCCCGCGGCTGGCCCGTCCTGCGCTGCGTCGGCCCGAACCAGGAAGTCAAAGCGTTCGCCTCATTCGCCATGGCCGCCATCGCCGGCATCGGCGACCTGCCCGACACCATCACTGACCGTGCCGTCAACATCCGCATGCGCCGCCGCGCACCCCACGAAACCGTCAAGCCGTTCCGCACCGTCCGCGACACCCCCGCCCTGCACGCCATCCGCAACCGCCTGAACCGGTGGGTCCGCGCCCACCTGCCCGCACTCCGGGCCGCCGAACCGCCCATGCCCGTCGAAGACCGCGCCGCCGACACCTGGGAATCCCTGATCGCCATCGCCGACCACGCCGGCGCCGACTGGCCCGAACGCGCCCGCCTGGCCTGCAAAACCCTCACCGAAGCCGCCGCCGACAACGACACCGACACCTCCGGCAGCCTGCGCCTACTCGCCGACCTGCGCACCGGGTTCACCGACACCCGCAAGCTGCACACCGCCACCATCCTCGACCGGCTCCGCGCCATCACCGACTCACCATGGGCCACCCGCGAACTCACCTCCCACGAACTGTCCAAGATGCTGCGCGTCTACGGCATCCACCCGAAGAACGTCCGTGAGACCGGCACCGGACCGGTCGGCCGCGGCTACGACCTCGCCGACCTCACCGACGCCTTCACCCGCTACCTGCCCCCGCTCATGCCCGATGGAGCGGCCCCCGTAGCGGATGTAGCGGTTACAGAACCGGAACCGCTACAGATTCCACCCGCCCTGACCAGCGATGTTACGGATGTAGCGGATGTAGCGGCCCCACCGCCCACAGACCCCACCCCACCCGCCGAGCACCCCGAGCCAGACGAGCCGCCAGACGCGGGCCGCTGAAGGCGCCACAGCCGGATCGGTGCATCCCATAACACCAACCCAGCCCCGATCTCGGCTCTACGGGCCTCTCAGCGGCCCGCCCACGGCGCCGCTGGCAACGCCACCCCGACACCCCACCCCCGGACAGCACTCGCATCGGAAAGGCGCCCACCATGCGCATCAGACTCCACGGCACCCCCGCCGAGAACGCCGCTACCGTCGCCGCGCTTGCGTGCGTGCTCACCATCGACGCCGTCAGCCGCCCTTACCGGGACCGGCCACCCTCCACCTTGGAACGTCAGTACCTTGACATTGGGCCGGTGAGCGGTCATCGGCCCGCGAGCGCGCCGATGACATCTCACCACCCGACGACTAGCTTCAAGCCCATGACGGACGAGATCAGCTACCAGCCCATCACGCCGGAAGCCCGCATCGCGCTCAAGAACTACGACTGGCTGATGCGCAACCGCAGCGACGTTGAGCTTCACTGGGAGTCGGGCATGCTGATCTGGGGAGATGGCGGCGTAGACATCCGAGAGATCATGCGGCCGGGACTCACCCCAGCGACCGAGGACCAAAGCTGACACCCGCTTGCTGCGTCACAGTAAGTAAGCAGCGTGGGGGCCGAACGGTTCCCACGCCCGCTACTTGCCGCTCGGGTCATCGCCGAATTCGTGGCGCGGTCCGTGGCGCGAACCACGGTTCGGTGGAGACAGTAGAGACACTTGAGACACGACGATTGACACTGTAGGCGCTGGTAGATGGGCATGACCTGAACGTCATGGCCCCTTCTAATCCGTCGGTCGCAGGTTCGAATCCTGCCGGGCGCGCCCAACTTTGTAGTTGATCAACCAATCGCGGAGTTGACCAGCGACGATGACGTTTCGCCTGAGTTAGTGCGCAGCGACATCGGCGGCGCCGGGTCCGCGAGGAAGTGGGCCCATCCCGCTGATCACCCCTTCGTCCGAGATCGTGCTGGTGTGACGGATGAGGGTCTCTAATGTGCGATGCCTGTGCTGTCCGGCCAGCTGGTGCGGCTGGAGCCGTTGACGATCGAACACGCGCCGGGCTACCTGGCCGCTGCCGGCAGCGCCACGCAGAGCGCGGAGATCTTCCGCTGGCGTTCGGTGCCGATCGGCCACACCTGGCTGGGGCAACGCTGGTGGGGCACCGGCGTCAACGCCGAGGCCAAGCTGCTGCTGATGGGTTTCGCGTTCGAGACACTCGGTGCGGTCCGCGTCGCCTGGGTCACCGACATTCGCAACACCCGATCGCAGGCGGCGATCGGGAGGCTGGGTGCCGCGCGCGAGGGGGTGCTTGCGCTGCTCGACGACGAGTGGCCCACCGCGGAGCTAGCCCTCACTGCCCGCCTCGACCGCCGGTCCTGACCGTCGGGAAGCTGCTGCCAAAACGGAACGCCGCCGCCTACGACCTGGGCCGGTCACGCGTGGCCAGTTGTCGCGACCCGCCAGGCGTCGCCAGATCAGCTGAACCGTGAGCGTGCCGACGGTGGCGAGGGTGAAGCCGACACGCGCTCCCAAGGGTTTGATCAGCACTGCGACCAGAACGCAGAACACGGCGAAGCCCAGCAGCCCGTGCGGGATCCCGCGCAACACCCGCACTGCGGCGGCCGGGCCACGCTGCGCCAGCACGAACGCGGTCAGCACGCTTGTCGCGATGGGGAACGGCGCCAGTACACCCGTCGCCTGGGGACCCAGGGCGCTGGCTGCGGTGGTGACGATCACCACGAGCACACCGGCGGCGCGGCCGGGCAGGTCCCACCACGGCCACTTGGCCGCCCGCAGATCACCACCCGGTTCCGAAGGCTCCTTGGGGAGGAGCTTGGCAACCGTCCATGCCGATGCGAGCACCAGGAGGAGGCCGATGCCAGGTCGGACAGCCAAGCGTGACAGACAGATGTCAGCGACCAGAGTGCCGGCCCAGGCCACCAGCAGCGCCGACCACCAGCCCATCGATTGGCAGGCCCACGCCAGTATCAGCGCGAACAAGGAGAGCGAGACCAGACCGAGCAGCGCCGCGGACGCCGCATGCGCCCCGAACGTCGTGCCTTGGTCCAGAGAGATGATCAGCAAGATCGGACCGGCCACGATCGGTAATGCGACCAGGGTGCCCGCCACCGGTGGACCCCAACGTCTTCCCGCCATTGAGGATCCCACCACGAGCGCCGGTGCGAGGGCGAGCTTCAACAGCAGGATCACCTCAACGGGCATTCAGCGGGGTCCGGGGTCGGCGAAGGCGGCCCGTGCCGCGTTGTCCTGGCAGAGTCGCTCTTCGTCATCGGTCCAGCCGAACGTCGCCCTGAGCGTGTCGAACTCGGCGGCCAGGGTGGTGTCAGCGGTCGTACGGCCGTCGGTGCTGACGGTGACCGGCAACCCCGCGCGGAGGAGTCGGTCTGCGGGGTGCGCGGTGATCGTGGGGACGGCTCCGGTGAGGACGTTGCATCGCGGGCAGGTCTCCAGGGTGATCCGGTCACGGTGGAGGCGGTCGAGCAGGGCGGTGTCGTCGATGCTGCGCACGCCGTGGCCGATTCGGCGGGCACCGAGTACGTCGATGGCTTCCCAGACGCTGGCGGGTCCGGCGGCCTCGCCGGCGTGCACGGTAACGGACAGGCCGGCGGCATGCGCGAGGTCAAACGCTTCACGGTGCGGGGCGCCGGAGTGGCGTTCGTCACCGGCGAGGTCCAGACCGGCCACGACGTCGCGGCGGCGAACAGCCGCGTCCGCGACTTCCAAGCTGTGCTGGGGTTGCTGGTGGCGCAGGCAGCACAGCAGCAGGCCGGTGCGCACGCCGGTGACGGCGGTTCCTGCTGCGAGACCGGCGGCGACGGCGTCGATGGCGTCGTCGATGCTCATGCCGGCGCGGGTGTGCAGCTGGGGCGCGAAGCGGACCTCGCCGTAGACGACGTGGTCGCGGCGCCAGTCGTCGACGAGTTCAGCGGCGGCACGATGCAGCGCGTGGGGGGTTTGCAGCACGTCGAGAGCGACGTCGATGTACGACAGGAACGCGTGCAGACTGCCGACGCCGGGCGGGGCCACGGCCAGCTGGCGGACGGGCGCGCGCAGGTCGAGGGCCTGTTCCGCGGCGAGGGCGGCAATAGTGTCGGGGCGCACCGAGGCGTCGAGGTGGCAGTGCAGCTCATAGCGCTGCGGCTGGCCGGTGTGGTTCATGATGTTGCGCTGATGCCGCAGGTGGCGAGCAGCATCCGCTCGGACTCGTCGGTGTCGATCACCAGTCGCATGGGGCATGTCCTCGCCGGTCGTAGCTATCTAAACGATTAGACTGACCCTGGCATGATAGGCGCGGTCCAAGCTCGTAGGAAGGGGCACCTGTGGCCACCGGGCCGACGATCCGCGACGTCGCTGCGCGCGCCGGCACGTCCACCGCCGTGGTCAGCTACGTCCTCAACGACGGCCCACGACCGGTGGCCCCCGCCACCCGGGCCCGAGTCCTGGCCGCCGTCGCCGAACTCGGCTACCGGCGCAACAACCTCGCCAGGGCACTACGTGCCAACCGCAGCAGCACCCTCGGCCTCGTCGTACCCGACCTGGCCAAACCATTCTTCGCCGAGCTGACCCGAGCCGTCGAGGACGCCGCCTTCACCCGAGGGTTCCGGCTCCTGGTCGGCAGCGCCCACTTCGACGCCGAACGGGAAAACGAACAGCTCCACGCGCTGCTCGACGCCCGCGTCGACGCGGTGCTCCTGGTGCCCTCCCAAGAGCCGAAATCCGCGGTGGCCCTGCTGCGTCGCGCCCAAATCCCGCACGTCCTCGTACACCGCACCCACCCCGACACTGTCTGCGTTGCCGGAGACGACACCGACGCCGGCCGCCAGGCCGCCGACCACCTCCTCGGGCACGGCCACCACAACATCGCACTGCTCGGCGCCGGTGCCGGCGACGACCCGGTCAGCCTGCGCGCTCGCGGCGCCAGCGCGGCGCTGACCGACAACGACCGGCCGGTTCCGCAGTGGGCTGTGCTCGGCTGCCCCTTCCCGAACCTGCGCGAGGAGGCCTACCGGGCCACCCGGACGCTGCTGGCCACCCGACCGGAGATCACCGCCATCTGCGCCACCACCGATGAGCACGCCCTCGGTGCGCTACGTGCCGCCAGCGAGACCGGCCGCCGCGTCGGCGAGGACCTCGCCCTGGTCAGCATCGATGGCACCGAATTAGGCGCTTACCTCGCCCCGGCCCTGACCGCCGTCACCGCCCCCTTCGACACCCTCGGTGCCGACGCCGTCGATGCCGTGCTCAGTTCCTCCGGCGTGGCCCCCGCCATTCGGCAGCACCAGTTCACGCTCACTGTGCGGCGCAGTTGTGGCTGCCGTTCATAGCGCCGGAAGCGCCGGGCCCGGCGCGCCGCAGCGGCTGAAGGTCACGACGTGACGTCCACCACGACCTTGCCGACCACGCCGTTCTCTACCGCCCGGTGCGCGTCGGCGGTGCGGTCGAGCGGGAAGCGGATCAGCGGGAGGCCGTGCTTCTCGCCGACCGGCAGGGCGCCGTCACGCACCGCCGCGGCGGTGTCCTCGGTGGCCACGGCGAGCGCCTCCGGGCCGACCGTGTAGAGCACCATGAACTGAAAGCGGGTGTTCAGCACCATGTTCTGCCGCACGTCCAGTTCCACCGGCTTGCCGCCGTCGTTGGCGTAGATCGAGATTGTGCCGCGCGTGCGCAGCACGGCCAGGTCCAGGGCGAGGTTCGCGCCGAGCGCCACCTCGGCGACGATGTCGATGCCGTCCGGGGCGATCTTGCGGATCTCGGCGGCCGGGTTGCCCTCGCGGTAGTTGATCACGTGGTGGGCGCCGGCGGCGGTGGCCAGCCGGGCCTTCGCCGGGCCGCTGATCGTGCTGATCACGGTGGCGCCGGCCCAGCGGGCGAGCTGGATCACCGCGTGCCCGACCGCTCCGGCCCCGCCCGCGGCGAGCACGACCTTGCCGTCGAGGGCGCCGGGCCGCAGCCGGCGCGGGCTGTCCTCGGCGACGGTGAGCGCGCGGTGCGCGGTGAGCGCGGGGACGCCGAGCGAGGCGCCGACGTCGAACCCGGTCTCGTCGGGCAGTGGCACGGCGCGCTCGGCGGGCACGACGGTGAACTCGGCGGCGGTGCCGGTGGGCCGCCCGGCAGTGGCCATGAACAGCCAGACCCGCTGGCCGACCCGGCCCTGGTCGACCCCCGCGCCCACCGCGTCGATCACGCCGGCACCGTCGAGGTGCGGGGTGACCTCGGGAAACAGCTTGGGATTGGTGGCGCCGGAGCGGGTCTTCCAGTCGGTCGGGTTGACCCCGGACACGGCGACCCGGACGCGAACCTCGCCGGGGCCGGGCACGGGCAGGTCACGGTCGACGAGCTGCAGAACGTCGGGGCCGCCGTTGTCGCGGTAGATGATGGCCTTCATGATCCGTCCTTACTGAACCTGGTATGCCGGGAATTCCGTTGGGGTGAGTACCCGAGCCCGTGGTTTTCGATCGTGTCCGCGAGCGCCGCCAGCCGGCGGTCGAGAAAGCGTTGTTCGGCGCCGTCGTCGGTGAGCTCCCTCGCCCGGCGGTAGGCGGCGCGGGCCTCGTCGGTCCGCCCGAGCCGGCGCAGCAGTTCGGCCCTGGTTGAGTGCAGGTAGCGGAAGTCGTCCAAGCCGAGTCCGTCGACGATACGCAGGCCGGCCTCTGGTCCTTCGGCCTCGGCGACGGCAATGGCACGGTTCAGCTCGACGACCGGCGAGGCGGTCAGGCGGGTGAGCTCGCCGTACAGGGCGGCGATCCGCGCCCAGTCACACGGCACCTCGGCGTGTAGTGAGGCGATCGCAGCCTGGAGGACGTAGGGCCCGCGTCCGCCCAGGGCGATCGCCCGGTCGAGCTCGGCGCGGCCACGGTCGATCTGCGTGGTGTTCCACCGGGTCGGGTCCTGATCTCCGAGCAGGACCAGTTCCCCGTCGTTGAACCGCGTCTCGCGGCGGGAGTCGTGCAAGAGCATCATCGCCAGGAGCCCGCGGACCTCCGGGTCGTCCGGAAGCAACTCGGTCAGCGCACGTCCCAACCAGATCGCCTCGGCCGCGAGTTCGTCGCGACCGCCGTAACCCTCGTTGTAGATCAGGTATACGACGGCGAGGGCGGCGTCGAGACGCTCGCGGAGCAGGTGATCCGGTGGGACCCGAAACGGGATCCCCGCCGCCTTGATCTTGCGTTTGGCCCGCACCAGTCGCTGTGCCATGGTGCGCTCCGGGACCAGAAAGGCGCGGGCGATCTCGTCGGTGGTCAAGCCACCCAGGCTACGCAGAGTGAGCGCAACTTGCGCCTCGATCGCGAGCGCCGGATGGCAGCAGGTGAAGATGAGTTCCAGGCGCTCGTCCGGAAACGCGGTGGTGTTCATGGGCACCTCGACACGGCGGGCAGCAGCGAGCAGGCCCAGCCTGGTGGCGAGGGCCCGGTCGCGGCGGATGCGGTCGGTGGCGCGATTACGCGCCGTCCTCATCAGCCAGGCGCGCGGGTTGGTCGGCACGCCTTCGCGTGGCCAGTGATCGGCGGCGATGGCGAACGCCTCCTGCGCGGCGTCCTCGGCGAGGTCGAAGTCGCCGAGGACGCCGATCAGCGCGGCCAGAACCCGGCCCCACTCCGCGCGGAAGATGTCGTCGAGTGTGGCTACCAATACACCTCCGAGGGCCGGATCTCGACGGCTCCGCCATAGCGTGCCGCTGGAACGCGGGCGGCCACCTCGATGGCCGCGTCGATGTCTTCGGCCTCGAGGACGAACAAACCGCCGATGGCCTCCTTCATCCCGACGAACGGGCCATCGGTCGTCAGGGTCTTTCCGCCTTCGACCCGCACCGTGGTCGCGTTCTCGGGCAGGCCCATCGGCGGCATCGGGGTGACGCCCGGCGTCTGATTGATCCCTTGATAGTCGGCGTAGACCTGCTTCTGCTCCTCCTCGGTGAGCGCGGCCTGCCGTTCGAGCGCCGGGCCTTGGTAGATCACCATGATGTACTTCATCAACACTCCTCGCCGGTACTTGGATCCGTCGCGGTAAGACGAACGAGGAACCGAGAAATCGACAGTGTGGGCAATCACGGCAGGATCTCGATGTACCCGTCGGTGCCGTGCACGCGGATCCGCTGCCCGTCGGAGATCAGCCGAGTCGCATCCACCACGCCGACGACGGCCGGTAGGCCGTACTCCCGTGCGATCACCGCGCCGTGGGTCATCAGGCCGCCCACCTCCGTCACCAGACCGGTGATCGCGACGAACAGCGGTGACCAGCTGGGGTCCGTGTGGGCCGTGACCAGGATGTCGCCCGCTTCGAGATCGGCCTCCGCCATGTCATGGATGACGCGGGCCCGGCCCTCGACGGTGCCGGCCGAAACCGGTACGCCGACCAGGGCACCGGCCGGCACGTCGTCGCGCCGGTATGCCCCGGTGATGGCCTCGCCGTCCGAGGTGAGCACCCGGGGCGGCGTGAGCGCGTGGTACGACCGGAACGCGTCCTTGCGCCGCTGGATGAGCTGGTCGTCCACCCGGTTGGTGCGCGCGACGTCGTGCAGCTCCTGGAACGTGAGGTAGAAGATGTCCTCCTTGCCGGGGAGCACGCCGGCCCGCACGAGGCGTTCGGCCTCCGCCAGTAGGGCTTGTTTGTAGACGAAGTAGCGGCTGACGATGTTGTACTTCGGGTACTCCCGGTAGCCGATGAAGGTCCGGACCCGGTCGATCATCCGCTTGGTCTCGTCGGCCTTCCGCTCCCCGTCCGGCAGTGCCCGCAGGCGTACGAGCAGGTCCTGTTGCTTCTTCTCCGCCTCCTGCCGACCCTGGTCGAAGCGCCGCTCGGCGGCACCCGGCTCGAACAGCTTGATGTTGTCGAGGATCAGCGGCACGAGCGTGGTGGGGCGTTCGCTCCAGCGCGGCCTCGTGATGTCGATCTCGCCGACGCAGCGCATGCCGTACCGGTCGAGGTAGGCCTCGATGGCGTCCCGCGCTTCGGTCCCGCCCGCGAGCTTCGGCAGCTCGTCCAGGAAGCCCTCGTGCTCGACGCGCCGCAGGAACGCCACCACCTCCGGATGCGGGCGGATCACGTCGGCGACGTCGAGCAGCGCCAGTCCCATCTCCGACGTGACGTTGTTGGGGGCGGAGAGCGTGAGCGTGTCGGCCGCGTTCGTCTCGCCCAGCCACTCCCGCAGCTTGTCGTTGAGCCACCAGCTGGCTTCCATCCCCGCCATGATCACCTGAAGGTTCAGCGGATCACCGAGGACTCGCTTGTGCTCCTGGAAGGCCTCCAGCAGGAAGTCGAAAAGCGCCGGTCCGGTTTTCGTCCGGATGTCGCGCCGCAGGGCGGCGAGGGACGCCTGGCTGCGTTCGATCAGCTCGGTGACGATGGCCGGATCGGTCTCGATCGGGGCGGGGGCGCCGCCGGCCGGCGGCCCGCCGGGACCTGCGTCCGGGAGCGACGGGATGAAGCCGTCGCGGTCGAGGACGGTCTCCAGCGCATCCCTGATCAGCGGATCGCCTTTCCCCATGGCCTCCAGGACGCCGGCGCGGCTCGCGGGTGCGGCCAGGCGCCGGGTGACGTCGACGAACAGCCTCCCGCCGGCCTCGTGCATCGGCACCATGGCCGTCCGCTGCCAGCAGGACAGCCCGAGGGGCTTCATGGGGTCGGTCATCATCTGCCCGTGACCGACGGAGACGTAGACGTGATTGTCGTTGTCGCCGACCTCGGGAATGGGGAACAGGGTGGTGATCGGCCGGCTCTGGACGACCTGAAAGCCGTCGTCGGCCAGGCACCATTCGATGTCCTGCGGGCTGCCGAAGTGCGCTTCGATCCGCCGCCCGAGTCGCACGAGCCGCACGACCTGCGCATCCGTCAGCGCCGGCCGCTCCTGCTGCTCCGGGTCGATCGCGGTCTCCTGCGTTCCGCCCGCCGGCAGGGCGTGGATGGCGAGCCGCTTGACGGCGACCGTCCTGGCGACGATCTCGCCGTCGCGCACCTTGAAGACATCCGGGTTGACCAGGCCGGAGACCAGGGCCTCGCCGAGGCCGAAGCCGGCGTCCACGGCGGCGACCTTCCGGTTGCCCGTGACGGGATCGGCCGTGAACAGGATGCCGGCCGCCTGCGGGAAGACCATCCGCTGCACGACCACGGCCATGTGGAGCTTCCGGTGGTCGAAGCCGTTCCGCAGGCGGTAGGTCACGGCCCGCTCGGTGA
Source organism: Actinoplanes sp. ATCC 53533 (assembly GCF_003947245.1). Taxonomy (NCBI): domain Bacteria; kingdom Bacillati; phylum Actinomycetota; class Actinomycetes; order Micromonosporales; family Micromonosporaceae; genus Actinoplanes; species Actinoplanes sp. ATCC 53533. The sequence continues at coordinate 25,375 of NZ_QHHV01000090.1, forward strand.
ACAGCGACGCCCAGCACCGGCTGATGTGCTGGAGGACAGCCGCCGGTCCCACGACGTTCAGGTAGGTGTCCTGCTGGCCGGCGAAGGAGGCCGTCGGCAGGTCCTCCGCCGTCGCGCTCGACCGGACGGCGTAGGCGGCTCGCTCGCCGAGGTGGGCAAGCGCGCCGGTGATCGCCGCCGCGAGATCGTCACGGATGGCGATCCCCTCGATGGTCTGGCGTATCTCCGCGCTGAGCGAGCGGATCGCCTCCCGGTCGTCCGGGTTCAGGCCGGCCAGCTGATCGAGCCGATCATCGATCGACGGCGCCTCCGCCATGATCCGCCGGAAGGCATCCGTCGTCACGCAGAAGCCGGCCGGCACGCTGATGCCGTCGATCCGCGACAGCTCCCCCAGGTGTGCGCCCTTGCCACCGACGATCGCGGCCTGCGTCCCGCCGACCTCTCGGAGACCCAGTACGTACTGCTCGATCATGGTGACACCTCCGAGGCAGCCCTGCTCCGTCGCATCGCACTGGCCGATCGAATCACCGGCGCCTCCAGTGTCGACAACAACACCCGCACGCAATGCCCCATTCTGCGGTACGACACGAATCTTGTCGCGAACAAGACTAGAACCTGTTCTAATTTTTGCCATGGATGGGCGCGTGGCGGCGCGGGCCGGCCGGCGACCCCAGGCCCTGACCCGGCGCGACGAATCCGGTGTGCCATTTTCGCCGGGGTGCGGCCGGCTGTGCGACAAAGTCCGCTTGCGGATCCTTGCCAGGGTGCAACGATCCGTTGGAGGAGGCCAAACGATGATCCAGACATACGGGACACGCATCGGCTGGGCGGATCTGCCCGAGCGGATCAGGGAGCAGGTCGAGGCGGTCGTCGGTGGGCCGGTGGTGCGCGCGATCTCGCAGGCCGGCGGCTTCTCGCCCGGGACGGCCGACCGAGTGGTCACCGCGGGGGGACGGCGGGCGTTCGTCAAGGCCGTCAGCACCGGCCTGAGCACGCGATCCGTCGAGCTGGCCCGCGCCGAGGCGCACGTGACCGCACGGATGCCCGCGGGCGCGCCCGTGCCCCAACTGCTGGCGACTCTCGACGACGGCGAGTGGGTGGTGCTGATCCACGAGGACATCGAGGGCCGGCATCCCCGTACCCCGTGGGTCGAGGACGAGATCCGCGCCACCGTGCGGGCGCTGCGGCGGCTCGCCGCGGCCCTCACGCCGCCGCCGCTGACCGGCGTGCCGACGGCCACCGAGCACCTGGCGCAGTGCTTCGGTGGGTGGGACCGGATCGCCGCCGACCCGCCGCCCGACCTCGACCCGTGGGTGGTCACCCACCTCGACGACCTGCGGGCGGCCGCCGGCCGCGGCCTGGTCGCGGTCGGGACCGGCGCGACCCTCGCGCACTGTGACCTGCGGGCCGACAACCTTCTGGTACGCCCGGACGGCTCGGTCGTCGTCGTGGACTGGCCGTACGGGTGCGTGGGCCCCGCCTGGCTGGACACCCTGCTGCTGGCGATGAACGTGCTGGTGCACGGCGGCGCCGGCGACCGGCTGCTGGCCGGGCTCGACCCGCGGACCGCGACCGACGTGATCACGGCCTTCACCGGCGACTTCCTGGATCGTTCCCGCCACCCCTCGCCCGGCATCCCGCACGTCCGGGCCTTCCAGCGCGCCCATGCCGACGCCGTGCTGCCCTGGCTGCGGGCGCGACTTTCCAGCTGAGCAGGCACGGCGGCGCCGGGCTGACCGCCAGATGGGAGCTCCGGCACACCCTCGGGGTGCGGGCAATCCGGGGCATTAGGCTGGTACGCCTGACCTGGGCTTCGGCGTGGCGGCCCGGACGGTCCCCTGCCACCTGCTCCAGAATCCGACATGGAACGGAAAGTGATGATCGACCAAGCCAAGGTGCGAGTCCTGCTGCTCGAGAGCATTCACCCGGACGCGGTGTCCCGGCTCGAGGCGGAGGGTTACCAGGTCGAGTCCGTGGCCGGCGCCCTCGACGAGGTCGAGCTCGTCGAGCGCATCCGGGGGGTGCGGCTGCTCGGCATCCGCTCCAAGACCCGGGTGACCGCGAAGGTGCTGGAGGCCGCGGACAGCCTGGTCGCGATCGGCGCGTTCTGCATCGGCACCGATCAGATCGACCTGCCCGCCGCCTCGCAGGCCGGCATCGCCGTCTTCAACGCGCCGTTCTCCAACACCCGTTCCGTGGTCGAGCTGGCCCTCGCGGAGATCGTCGCGATGACCCGCCGGCTCACCGAGAAGAACAACCTCATGCACCAGGGCATCTGGGACAAGGCCGCGAGCGGCAGCCACGAGGTCCGCGGCCGCCGGCTCGGCATCGTCGGGTACGGCAACATCGGCACCCAGCTCTCCGTGCTCGCGGAAAACCTGGGCATGCACGTGTCCTTCTACGACACCGCCGACAAGCTGGCCCTGGGCAACGCCCAGCGCTGCGCCAGCCTCGACGAGCTGCTGGCCTGCTCCGACGTGGTGACGCTGCACGTCGACGGGCGCCCCGGCAACCTGGGCTTCTTCGGCGCCGAGCAGTTCGGCAAGATGCGCCCCGGGTCGATCTTCCTGAACCTGTCGCGCGGCATCGTGGTCGACCACGCGTCCCTGCGCGACGCGCTGACCAGCGGGCACCTCGCCGGCGCGGCCGTCGACGTCTTCCCGACCGAGCCGAAGGGCCGCGGTGACGAGTTCCTCTCGGAGCTGCGCGGCCTGCCGAACGTCATCCTCACCCCGCACATCGGCGGGTCCACCGAGGAGGCCCAGTCGGACATCGGCGACTTCGTGGCCAACAAGCTGGTGCACTTCCTGCAGGAGGGCAACACCACGCTGAGCGTCAACCTGCCCAGCGTCGCGCTGCCGGCCAGCACGGACATGAGCCGCGTCATCCACGTGCACCTCAACATGCCGGGCGTCCTCGCCCAGGTGAACAGCATCCTGGCCGAGCACCACGTGAACGTCGAGGGCCAGCTGCTGAGCACCCGCGGCGAGTACGGCTACCTGATCACCGACATCAGCGGCAGCTACAGCGCCGACGTGCTGGAAAAGCTGCGCGGCATGAGCCAGACGGTGCGCCTCCGCGTCCTGTCCTGAGCCGCGGCCCCGGGCGCGCTACTTGGTTTCGACCCTGAGTAGCGTGACCCGGGCCTCCGCGGTCACGTCGTAACGGTTGTTGGTGGCCCAGCCCTTCGGCGTCAGCGTCGATCCCGGCTTGACGTCGCGCAGCGTGCGCGCGCCCGCCGCGACCGTCTTGGCCCCGCCCTGCATCTGCACCCGCACGGGGTTGCCCGCCGGTGAGGTGAGCGACAGCTCGTCGACGGCGCCGGTGACCTTCAGCGCGACGGTGCCGGCCGGCGCGGGCAGCGCGATCTCGGTGACCCGCGAGCCGCCGACCAGGTCGATGCCGCCGATCTCGCCACCGGTGAAGTCGATGCGCTGCTCGTCGGTGGCACCGGCGAACCGCAGGCTCCACATCACCTTCGAGGAGAGCACCACCTCGACGGCCCCGGTGGTGCCGTCGCCGTCCGGGATCAGGTTGAGCTGCACCCGGTCCTGCGCCAGCACGGGCTTCGGGATGATCCCGGCGTCCTCGGCGGTGGAGATCCGGTAGAGGTCGTCGCCGAGGTCTTCGCTGCGCATGGTGACCTTGGTGACGGCGGTGGCCAGCTCGAACGACGCCGCCGTGCGGCTGTCGATGGGAGCGGTGGCCGTCCGGTCGCCGGCGTCGGACGTGCCGGCGCCGAGCTCGAGCACCGAGGTGAGGCTCTTGTCGGAGCCGGAGAAGTAGCTGACGCCCGCGACGGTGCCGCCGAGCAGCACGGCCAGGCCCAGCGCGAAGCCGGCGATCAGGACCCCGCGGCCGCGCGGTGGCGACTCGAGCAGCACGGGCTGCTCGGCGGAGGAGTGCGGGTGCCGGGCGGCGCGGTGCGGGCGAATCTCGCGGCCGGGGCCGCCGATGAAGTCGCCGACCCCGTCGTCCTCATCGGCCGGTGGCGGCGGAAGCGGGCGGGACTGCCGGCTCCTCGCCAGCACCGACTCGCCGGTGACGGACCGGAGCGGGTGCGGCGCGGGGCCCGTCGGCGGCGGCTGGAACGGCGCGCCCGAGGTCGGCCCCGGCCGACCTTTGTGGTTGCCGCTCGGCGCGCCCGAGGTCGGCGCCGGCCGACCCTTGCGGTTGCCGCTGGGCGCGCCGGAGGTCGGCGCCGGCCGGCCGCTGGGCGCGCCGGAGGTCGGCCGGCCGCTGTTGTGGTTGCCGCTGATCGGTCCGGCGGTGAAGCCGAAGGAGGCGCGGCCGGGTCCCGCGGGCGGAGCGGGGCCGTACTCGGGCTCCGGCGGGTCCGCGGCGTGGCGGTCCGCGCCGGGCCCCCCGGTGCCGGCGGGACCTGCGTTGGGCGAACCGAAGGCACTCCAGCTCTGGGAGTCGGCCATGTCTTCCTCATCAGCATTGTCACGGAACGAGTTCACAGCGGGGGGCCGTCGGTAGGGCGCCGGGTCCTGTTCGGTGCCGCGGTGCGGTGATTGGTTGTCACGGTTGGCCCAGTCGGCACCCGAGGTCGACACGTGGTCCGCAAGCGCGACGGACACATCGGACGAATCGGCGAATATACGTTCCACGCGATGCCCTCCAACTCGCGCCGGCGCCGACAGTCTTCGACAGGCGCTCTGGCGAGAAGTACGGATCCCGCGGCTTATCGGATGAGTACCAGCGTGAATTACTCTCCGTTACGGCGATCCGGGCTGAGTAGTCCGCGCCTGGTGGCCACCGCGACGGCTTCCAACTGGCTGTGCGCGCCGAGCTTGCCCAGTACGGCTTTCACGTAGCCGCGACAGGTGTGCACGCTGATGCCGAGCCGCCGGGCGATCGCCCGCGGGTCGAGCCCGGAGCCCATCAGCACCAGCACCTCATGCTCGCGCGCGGTCAGCCCGCCGGCTCGCGGCCCCACCACCGGCGTGGTGCTGCGCAACAGCCGCGCCAGGATGTCGGTCGACACTGTCATGCCACCGCCGTGCGCGGTGTGCACGGCGTTGAGCACGTCGCCGAGCGGGCCGTTCTTCGACAGGAAGCCCGAGGCGCCGGCCGCCGTCGCGCGTCCCACCAGGGCAGACTCGTTGTTGGCCGTCAGGATCACGAAGCGGGTGTCCGGCTGGCGATGCCGCAGCAACTCGGCGATCGCGATCCCGTCCGCGTCCGGAAGGTCGGGATCCAGCAGCACCACATTCGGCCGCAGCTCCTGCACCAGCCGGATCGCCTGCTCGCCGGTGCGCGCATGCCCGACATAGCTCAGGTCCGGTTGACCGGTCAGCGCCACACCGAGCAACTCGGCGAACGTCTGATGCCCATCAACCACGAGCACCGTGATCGCCTCGCCTACCATTCATGCCTCCTGATCCGCCAGCGCTGGAAGTCTATGTGTCCCGCGCTGGAAGCCAAGGCGTACCAACAGTCGGACAGCATCCACGAGCCACGCCGATCGCACGGTACGCGCGCCGACGGGATGAGTCCGAGCGGCCGTCATAGCTCGTATCTTCGGTGGACCCGACCCCTCGCTTTCGGGGTGCGGAACGACGCGGCGGAGGCTTGTCGCGTGACCGTCCCCCGTACAGGGTCTTACGCCATGTACGACATCCAGCTCTTCGGCCGGCTCGAGGTCCGCACCCGGGGCATCCGCCTGACCGGCCGCGACTTCGGCGGCGTCAAGCCGCGCCACATCCTGGCCCTGCTCGCCCTGCGCGGCGACATGCACAAGGCCGAGCTGGCCGAACTGCTCTGGGCCGGCCAGCCGCCGGCCAACCACCAGGCCACGGTGGAGAGTTATGTGTCCCTTTTACGCCATCGCCTCGACCCGAACGGGCACACGCGTGACTCCGTAATCACGACACGTAATGGCGGCTACGCCCTGGTCGCCGATCAGGTGCGCGTGGACGTGGCCCGCTTCGACGAGTTGGTCGCCGCCGCCTCGGGCCGCACGGCCGGTCGCACGGCGCTGCGCCCGCTGACCGCCGCCGCGCACGTGGCCGCCCGCCCCCTGCTGGAAGACGTCGAACGGCACGCCTGGGCGAACCAGGCCCGCGAGCAATACCGGGCCCGGCTGGTGGCGACGCTGCTCGACGCGGGTGGTCACGCCCTCACCGCCGGTGACCCGCAGGTCGCGCTGGCGCTGGCGGAGCGGGCGGTAGGGCTGGATCCGGTGTCGGAGCGTGGCTGGGCGATCGCGATGGCGGCGCACCGGCTGCTCGGCGACCGGGTGGCGGCGCTGCGGTCGTACGACCGGTGCCGCCGGGAGCTCGCCGAGGGTCTGGGCGTGGAGCCGTCGACGGAGACCCGGGCGATGTTCCTGGAGCTGCTGCGCGAGGACGGCGCGGGCACGCCACTCGACCTGGCGGTGACCGCCGTCCTGGCCGCGGCCGGCGAGCCACGCCGACCCGACTCGGCTTCCGAGCTGCTCCGCCGCGCAGCGGAACTGGCCGCGTAGCCAAAGCAAGCCGGCCCACAGCCACGAGCGAGCAGTCCCACAGCCACCAGTGAGCCGGCCCACGACCACCGGCGAGCAGGCCGCGACCACGAGCGAGCAGGCCGCGACCAAGTGCGGGCCAGCCCGCATAGCCAGGAAACGCCGGCCGAACCTGTGACGCAGGTCAATTAGCGCGCGGCCCGAGCGCCGACGGCGAAGAATCCCCGGCGTGGAAACCACCCTGCTGCCCGTACCCCTGGCTCCGGAGATCTCGCTGCACCTGGCCGGCGGCGGCGTCGGCTTGTTCGACGGGACCGGCGGCGAGTTCAGCAGCGACGTGCCGCCGCCGTTCTGGCTGTTCGTCTGGGCCGGCGGCCAGGCGCTCGCGCGGCACGTGCTGGACCATCCCGAGATCGTGCGCGGCCGGACCGTGCTCGACGTCGCCTCGGGTTCGGGCGTGGCGGCGATCGCGGCGGGCCGGGCCGGCGCGGCCCGCGTGACGGCGCTGGACGTCGATCCGCTGGCGGTGGCCGCGGCGGCCCGCAACGCGGCGGCCAACCAGGTCGTGGTCGACACCCGGACCGCCGACATAGCCGACCTGGACATGTCGGCCGACGTGATCCTGGCCGGCGACGTCTTCTACACCCGCACCGTCGCCGATCGGATGGCGGCGCGGTTGCGCCGGGCGGGCCGGGAGGGTGCCCGGATCCTGGTTGGCGACCCCGGCCGGGGATATTTCCCGGAGCGATTGTTCACCCAGGTGGCCGAGTACGTCGTGCCCGTGCCCGCCGCCCTCGAGGAGACCGAGGCGCTGGTCACCGGGGTCTGGGAGATGCGCGCCACACCTGCCGGCAGGTGAAATGCTTTCACCACACAACAAGTTGTAGGCTGCACGCATCTAAGGAGATGCGGCGGATGATGGAAGTGAATACCGGGGACGCGAGTGGCCGGCTGGCCGACGAACTTGTGCGATTCTCCCGGCTCGGCGTGCGCGCCAAGAGCATGCTCCACGTGCGGGACTTCGGTGCCGAGTTCTCCGCCCTCATGCTGCTGTTCCCGCTGCGGCACCTGGGCCCGCTGCGGATCACCGACCTCGCCGAGGCCAAGGGCGCGGATCCGTCCACGGTCAGCCGGCAGGCGGCCCAGCTGGTCAAGGCCGGCCTCGCCCGCCGGGAGGCCGACCCGTCCGACGGCCGCGCGTCCCGGCTCGCGGTCACGCCGGAGGGCCTGGAGGCCTGTCGGCAGCTGCACGAGGCGCGCAACGCGCTGATCGGCCAGGCCCTGACCGGCTGGCCGGCCGAGCGGGTGCGCACCTTCACCGAGCTTTTCCACGAATTCAACAGCTCCGTCGAGGCGCTCGTGCGCAGCGACCCAGCCGTACCAGCACGGGAGAACGCGTGAGTAACTCCAGCACTACCGCATCCGCGGAGACGGGGCCGGCGGGCGGTCCGGGCGCCGGGCGGCCGTCGGTGGAATTCACCCATCGGCAGATCCTGACCATTCTCGCCGGCCTGATGATGGGCATGTTCCTCGCCGCCCTGGATCAGACGATCATGGCTACGGCCACCCGGACGATCGCCGACGACCTCAACGGCTTCGACCTGCAGGCCTGGGCCACCACGGCCTTCCTGATCACCTCGACCATCTCCACGCCGCTGTACGGCAAGCTCTCCGACATCTACGGCCGGCGCGGCTTCTTCCTCTTCGCGATCGCCGTCTTCGTGATCGGCTCGATGCTCTGCGGCCTCTCCCAGAGCATGTACGAGCTGGCCGCGTTCCGGGCGATCCAGGGCATCGGCGCCGGCGGCCTGATGTCGATGGCGCTGGCCATCATCGGCGACATCGTGCCGCCCCGCGAGCGGGCCAAGTACCAGGGCTTCTTCCTCGCGGTGTTCGGCACCGCCAGCGTCATCGGCCCGCTGCTGGGCGGCTTCTTCGCCGGCCAGGACACGATCATCGGGATCACCGGCTGGCGCTGGATCTTCTACCTGAACGTGCCGATCGGCATCGCCGCGATGATCGTCGTGGCCCGGGTGCTGCACCTGCCGCACACCCGCACCGACCACCGGATCGACTGGCCCGGCGCGGTCGCGCTGATCGTCGGCCTGGTGCCACTGCTGACCGTGGCGGAGCAGGGCCGCACCTGGGGCTGGGGCTCCGGTCGGGCGCTCGGCTGCTACGCGGTCGGCTTGATCGGCATCGTGGCGTTCATCCTGGCCGAGCGGGCCTACAAGGACGAGGCGCTGCTGCCGCTCCGCCTGTTCAAGAACCGGACCGTGGCGGTCGGCTCGATCTCCAGCTCGATCGTCGGCATGGCCATGTTCGGCGGCCTGCTGACCGTTCCGCTGTATCTCCAGATCGTCAAGGGCTCGTCGGCGACCGAGGCCGGCCTGCAGATGATCCCGTTCGTGGTCGGCATCATGGCCGGCTCGATCGCCGCCGGCCAGCTGATCGCCCGCACCGGCCGCTACCGGATCTTCCCGATCATCGGCAGTTCGCTCATGCTGGTCGCGCTGGGGCTGTTCGCCCTGATCGGCGCGGACACGCCGCTCTGGAAGACCATGCTGATCATGGTGGTGATGGGCCTCGGCCTGGGCGGCAACATGCAGCCGATGATCACCGCCGTGCAGAACGCGGTCTCACCGCGGGAGATCGGCGTGGCCACCAGTTCGGTGACCTTCTTCCGCTCGATGGGCGGCACGCTCGGCACGGCGATCTTCCTGTCCGTGCTCTTCAACGTGGTCGGCGGCAAGATCAGCTCGGCGTATCAGACCGCGCAGGGCACGCCGGAATTCCAGCGGGCGGTGGCCGCCGACCCGAGCCAACTGCAGACGCTGCAGCAGGCCCAGAGCGGCGACGCGCTGAACGACACGTCGTTCCTCGGCCGGCTCTCCGACGTGGTGTCGCACCCGTTCAAGGTCGGCTTCTCGGACGGCATCCAGCTGATCTTCCTGCTGGCGGCCGCCGTGATGATCGTCGGCCTGATCGTGGTCCTGTTCCTGCCGGAGATCCCGCTGCAGCAGCGCTCGGCGCAGCAGCAGCGTGCCGACGACGCGGCGGCCGCGGCCGCCAGCGACGGCCTGCCCGGCGGCGTCGGCGCCGGCCCGGATGTGGAGATCAAGAGCTCCCGCTGATCCATCAGGCCATGCCGAGGGTACGAGCGCAGTCCGCGCTCGTACCCTTTGCCGTATGGCAGTCGTGAAGATCAACGCAATCGAGGTCCCCGAGGGCGCCGGACCCGAACTGGAGCAGCGCTTCGCCGCCCGCCAGGGTGCGGTGGAGAACGCCAAGGGCTTCCTGGGCTTCGAGTTGCTCCGCCCGGTCGGCGGCGAGACCCGTTACTTCGTCTACACCCGCTGGGAGACCGAGGAGGACTTCCAGGCGTGGTCGGCCGGCTCGGGCCGGGCGGCGCACGCCGGCGAGCGCGCCCGACCGGTGGCCTCGGGCGCGAGCCTGCTGGAGTTCGAGGTCGTGCAGCAGGTGGAGAAGAAGTAGCTAGCTCAGTCGTCGGCGTTGCGGGCGGCCGCCGCGATCAGTCGCTCCGCGACGATCCGGCGGTCGAGCCCGAGCCGCTGCGCGGTCTCGCGCAGCACGTCGTAGGACTCCTGCACGCCGCAACCGCGCTGCGCGATGATCACTCCCGCCGCCCGGTCGACCGTCGCGCCCTCCCGCAGGCCTTCCCGGCGGCGCAACTCGCCGAGCAACACCTCGGCCTGGTTGACCACGGCCATCGCGGTCAGCAACAGCTCGGGATGGATGCCGCCCGGGGTGGCGACGAACAGGCTCAGCGCACCCACCGAGGAGCGCTGCACGTCCATCGGGATCGCCACGAGGCCGTGCACTCCCTCCGCCCGGGCACACTCGGCCAGCCGCGGCCAGCGCGGGTCGGACTGCAGGTCGGGGGCGGTCACCAGGGACCTGGTGCGGGCCGCCTCCAGGCCGGGGCCGTCGCCGGCGGCGTACTGGAGATCGTCGAGGGCCTGCGCCGCGCTCCCGGAAGCGGCCAGGACCGGCGGGCCGCCCTCCCCGATCAGGGACACCGAGCAGCGCACGGTGCCGGGGACGACACCGGCCGCGAAGGCGGCGAGGCGGTCCAGGGCCTGCGGCACCTCGTCTGAGCCCAGCAGGCGCGCGGTGAGCTCGTGCAGCAGCCCGGCGAGCTCCACCGGGTGCGGCCCGGCCACGGCCCCTACGCCGGCACCCTGGATCAGATCCGCCCGGGGCCCCGCAACAGCCATCCGCGCGGGACGGAGCGAGGACGGCGTGGAGAAGGGGCCCGCGGCCACCGGCGCGAGCCCGGCCGGGGTGGCCTCCGGCGCGGACAAGATCTTCTTGATGGCCGCGGGCGTCCGCCCGCGGCCAGGGGTCCTCCTCTGGTCGGGAGTCCTGGTCTGGTCGGGATTCCCGGCCACGCCGGAACCCGGCACTCGACGCGAGACGTTGCGCCCGAAGCTTCGTTGCGGGGCTGCCATTCGGTCGATATTGCCACGCGGATCGGCGAACACGAAAGCCATCTCCACTACCGGGTGCCGTCTTCCGGCGTGATCGTCTGTTCCGAGGTCCGGTGTTCCCACAGCGAGCCCGGCACCGCTTCCCGGTCGGTCTCCCGAGCGTCGGACTCGGCGAGAATGGCCTCGGCCTGCGCGCGGGGGTCGCTGCTGCCACCGGCGCCACGTTCCTCGGGCAGCAGGTCGGCGGCGCGCTGATCGGTCCGGTCGTCAGTCATGAGCGCTGGGTACCCCGGCCGGCCGGCCCCGAACCGAGCGGCACCGCGTTGAGATCTTGGTAACCGGACCGGACTGAGTGCCACACGATCCCCCGCAGCGACCCGCAAGCAAGAGCGCCGCCCCCGGAGATCCGGGGACGGCGCGATCGCAGACGTCGGTGTGCAGGTCGCCTCTCGGCGAAAGGCTCAACGCGGCTCCAGCCGAACGGTATTCCGCGAAGGCGAAGGGTGAGGCCCGGGGACACTGATCACACCGACATCTGACTCAACCGTCGGCCTGGCGCCCCGATTCCGGTAGGAGTTGTGACTCAAGCCACAGCGATGGATTGCGGGGCCGCGGGCCGCTCCTGAGGCTTGCCGCCCTCCGCTGCCTCCTTCGCCAGGGAGTACGCCATCTGCAGGAAGTCGGAAGCTGCCGTCGCGGTGAACACGGTGGCCGCCAGCCTGGTCAGCCGGGGCGCGAAGACCAGCCCGCTGGTCAGCCCGGTCGCCACCCACACCGCCAGGCAGAACGGGCAGCTGACCAGCTCACCGATCGAGTGCCGCAGCGAGCTGCCCTGGTCGCGTACCTCTTCGTTGATCTCGCCGCTGCCGCCGGGCTCGGCGTAGCGGGTGAACGGCGCGCGCAGCGGGCTGGTGATCGCGTCCTTGGCGATCAGCCGGCTCAGCTTGTGGGTGGCGATGGAGATCAGCACGATGTCGGCGGTGGCCGGGCGGTCCGGCACGGGCCGCCCGGTCAGTTTCGCGGCGGCGGCCAGGCTGCCGGCGAGGACACCGAACGCGCCCATCGTCGCCACGTAGCCGTCCAGCGGCCGGTGTTCATGCGGGGCGTAGCCCCGTCGCAGCCGGTTCAACCGGCCGCGGGCCGAGGAGATCATGAGGTGGGGGTCCTCTCAGAAGTTCTGGGTGAGCCGGGTGGGATCCACCTCGCGGTCGGGGTGCCGGGACAGGTATTCGCTCTCCAGCTCTCCGGTCCGCCGCAGGTGGTTGGCCAGAGCGGCCTCCGGACCGTGCCGCAGCGTCTGCAACCGGGTGCGATAGAGGCTGGCCAGTTCGCGGAACAGGTCGTCGTCGGCCAGCCCCGCGGGGTCGATGCCGGTCTCGGAGACGACGAACTCGGCGTCCGCGGGTTCGATCCGGGGGTCGGTCATCACGCGCTCGCTTCCTCGGTCGGTGGGTGCCTGCCGCAACCGTTGCCCGAGCGCTCTGCCGCCAAACCCGCCGGTACGCTGAGGGACATGAAAGGGCTGTGGACCCCCGCGTGGATCGCGCGCCACCTCCTGGCGCTCGTGCTCGTGGCCGGCTTCCTGGCCCTGGGCTGGTGGCAGTTCAGCCGGGCCACCGGCGGCAACTCGCTCAGCTGGGGCTACACCTTCGAGTGGCCGGTGTTCGCCGCATTCGTGGTCTTCATCTGGTTCCGCGAGGTCCAGCAGGCCCGTCGGGCCGCCGGCGCCGCCGAGCCGGAGCCCGCGCAGGAGCCGACGGCGGAGCGGCCGGCCGGGCAGCCGGTGCCCCGCCAGGACGCCCCGCTGACCGTGCGCCGGCCGGTGCGTGTGCCGGTGGCGAGCGCGGCCTCCGCCGCCGCCGACGACGACCCCGAGCTGGCCGCCTACAACGACTATCTGAGCTGGCTGGCCGCCCACCCCGGAGCCCGGCCGAGCGACTACCCCGGCCGGCGCACCAGCACCAGCTGATCGAGTCAAGGTCGAACCAAGAAGGACGTGGATCGTGCAGGGAGCCCTCATCCGTTACCGGATCATCGCCTGGATCGTCGGCCTGGTCCTCATCGCGCTCGTCGTGGTCGGCATGCCGCTGAAGTATCTGGGTGAGAACGACACGGTCGTGGCCACCATCGGCCCGATCCACGGCTTCCTCTACATGATCTTTCTGGTGGCCACCTTCGACCTGAGCCGCCGGGCGCAGTGGCCGCTGAGCCGGATGGCGCTCGTCATGCTCGCCGGCACCGTCCCGTTCCTCTCTTTCTGGGCGGAACGGGTCGTGACGAACAAGTGGGTCGCCGAGGCCCGCAATGCACCGCCGGTCATGGCAGAGTAGGAAAAAGTAACGCTTCGGAACGGCCGTGTCGCCCCCGGTTATCGGGATCATTCTCTTATTTGTGATCATTGGCGCAAGTCACTCTTCGGGCCCTTGTGTTAATGCCGAGCGCCGATAAGTTAATGCGGTTGGTCCGGTCCGCAGCCACACCCTCGGTGGCGCCGGCCAACGCCGCCGAATCCTCGCCGATGGAAACGGGCGACCCCGATCCCCCAGGGTCACCGCCTCCACGACGTCGAACCGGGTGAATCCGCGACAGCGGTGGGGCCTTCTTCCCGCCCCCTGACACCGGAAAGTTCCGGCGTCAGCTAGCCCGGTAGGTGGCCAAGCGGAAGAAAGGCCACGTTCCGTTGCCACACGCCCGCACGAGGCTCCGTGCGCTGGTGGTCGCCGCCCTGGCGATCGCGATCACCGGGAGCATCGCGACCGCCGCACACGCGGAACCGTCGACGAGTGAGCTGACCAAGAAGATCGACAAGGCGTCCGACCAGCTCGAGGACGTCGTTGAGTCGTACAACAAGATGAACCTCA
>NZ_QHHV01000091.1:0-41386 GCF_003947245.1 Actinoplanes sp. ATCC 53533
GAGCCAGTCGAGGCCGTCCTCGCCCTGGTCGTCCAGGTGCTCGGCGCGGGTGAGGCCCGCCCGGAGCGCCACCTTCTGGGAGGCGACGTTGTCCGGGCGGACCCGCGCGATGATCGGCCATTCCGGCAGGTGGCAGCCGGCCCAGGACACCACGGCCGTGGCCGCTTCCGTGGCCACTCCATCGCCCCAGGCCGCCGGGTCGAGGCGGTAGAAGAGGTTCAGCATCTCGCGCTCGTGGAAGCGGATCACCTTCACCCCCGCGAAGCCGAGGATCTTCCGGGATTCGCGTTGCTCGACGACCCAGTAGCCGAAGCCGTGCCGGCGCCAGTGGTCGTCCCAGCGGGCGTAGAGATGCTCTCCGTCCGCGACGGTGGTGAGCATGTCCGAGGGGTTGTGCCGGCAGGCCTCGGGGTCGCGGTGGATCGCGAGGATGGTTTCGAGGTCGGCGGGCCCTGGGCGCCGCAAAGCCAGTCGCGCGGTGACAATCTCCACGCAACAGACTTTAGGCGCAGAGCCCGGACACCTCGGGCCCGGCACCATCAAGACGGCCCTACCAGGGGGAAATCGCCCGCGATGCCACAGTTGACGGTCAGGTCAGCTGCGGCGCCACCGCCGTCGCGACCAGTTCCACGTGGTGCAGATCACTCAAGTCCAGCGTCTGCAGGTACAGCCGGGACACGCCCGTCTCCGCGTACCGTCCGATGATCTCCACCGCCTGGTCCGGCGTTCCGACCACGCCGCCGTTGTCGCGCATCTCCGCCACGTCCCGGCCGATCGCCGCCGCCCGGCGCTTCACCTCGACGTCGTCGCGGCCCACGCAGAGCACCGCCACGGCCGACATTGCCGGTGGCCGCGCCCGGCCGATCTGCTCGCTCGCGGCGCGGACCCGGTCGAACATCGCCGGCAGGTCCGCCACCTGTGCGAACGGGGCGTTGAACTCGTCGGCGTACCGGGCGGCCAGCGCCGGGGTGCGCTTCTTGCCGCCGCCGCCCACGATGATCGGCGGGCGTGGTGACTGGACCGGCTTCGGCAGGGCCGGGGAGTCCACGACCTGGTAGTGCTTGCCCTCGAAGGTGTATTGCTCCCCCGCCGGCGTGGTCCACAGGCCATCGATGATCTCCAGCTGCTCGGTCAGCCGGTCGAAGCGCTCGCCCAGCGGCGGGAACGGGATGCCGTACGCGGTGTGTTCCCGCTCGAACCAGCCGCCGCCCAGGCCCAGCTCCACCCGGCCGCCGCTCATCGCGTCGACCTGGGCCACGCCGATCGCCAGCGGGCCCGGCAGCCGGAAGGTCGCCGAGGTGACCAGGGTGCCGAGCCGGATCCGGGAGGTCTGCACGGCCAGCGCGGCCAGGGACAGCCAGGCGTCGGTCGGGCCGGGCAGCCCGTCTCCGCCCATCGCGACATAGTGGTCGGAGCGGAAGAAGCCGTCGTACCCGGTCTGCTCCGCGAGCTGGGCCACGCGCCGCAGGTCGTCGTGGGAGGCACCCTGCTGGGGTTCGGTGAAGATGACAAGACGCATAGATCAACAGTGCCAGACGTCTCGCGACGCGCCCGCCGACCTGCCGGACACAGAGCGTGCCGGGGCAGTAACGTCTACCACCATGGGCGGCTATGGATGGATCAGCCTCACGACCGATTACGGCACGTTCGACGGTTTCGCCGCCGCGTGCCGCGGGGTGATCGCGCGCATCGCTCCCGACGTGCGCATCAACGACATCACTCACCACGTACCGCCCGCGGATGTGTCTCGGGGCGCCGCGGTGCTGGCGCAGACCGCGCCGCACCTGCCGCCGTCGGTGCACGTCGCGGTGGTGGATCCCGGCGTGGGCTCGGACCGCCGCGGCATCGCGATCGGCACCCCGGAGGGCATCCTGGTCGGCCCGGACAACGGCCTGCTGATCTGGGCGGCCGAAGCGCTGGGCGGCATCGACACGGTGGTCGAGCTGACCAACAAGGACTGGCTGCTCGGCGACGTCTCGCGGACGTTCCACGGCCGGGACGTGTTCTCGCCCGCCGCGGCCCGCCTCGCGCTGGGCGCGCCGCTGAGTGACGCCGGGCCGGCCATCGCCCCGGACACCCTGGTGCGGCTGCCCGATCCGGTCGTCTCGGTCGGCGACGGCTGGCTCGAATCCGAGGTCATCACGGTGGACAGGTTCGGCAACGTGCAGCTCGCCGCCGGCGGCGGCATGCTCTCCGGGCTGAGCCCGGAGCTGGTGATCGGCGGGATCAAGGCCCGGCGGGCCCAGACCTTCGCCGAGGCCCAGCAGGGCGAGATGATCGTGTACGAGGACTCGGCCGGCCGGGTGGCGATCGCGGTGAACGGCGGCCGCGCCGTCGTCCTGCTGTCGGTCCGCCCCGGCGACATGGTCCGGGTCACCGAACGCTGAGCCGGCCCGCCCAAGAGGCGAACGCCCCGCAGCGTCCCTGGCGGCTCAGAGTCGGTGGTGGACCCAGACGTTGGGTTCCACGTAGACGGCCCGGTCGCCGGCCACGTCGCAGTGCACCGGCCCCAGCGCATGGGGGACGGTGACCGGTCCCGAGGTGTCGAACGGCAGGTCTGTCCAGCGGCGCCAGTCCGTCAGGGTGCCCACCATCACCATGCTGGCGTGCGCCACGTTCACGATCTGCCCGCCGGCCCGGACGTGCACGCGCAGCCACGGGTCCACGGGGAGGCCGTCCAGGCGCCGCTCGTACGCGTACGTGTCAATGGTCTTGAATTGGGCGCCGGTCGGCCGGACCGGCGCGATCAGGTCCGCGAAGCCCCGCGCCGCCGTGTTGGCCCGCAGGGCCGCCAGCATCCGGGCCGACAGGCCCCGCCCGCGCAGGTCGGGCCGCACCATGATCTCCAGGGCGGAGACGATCGTCGGCGCGGTGCCGCGCAGCCGGTCGTGGGTGGACTGCCGGACGGCCCAGTCCCAGCCGTCCTCCGGCAGCCCGTCGGCGATCGTGCCGGTGAAGCTCAGCGGCACCGAGCACGCCTTGGCCACCGCCTCACCCGTGTCGGTGTCGACGGCGAGCAGCTGGAACTCAGGGTAGCTGTCGAATTCGTAACCGTAGAAGAAGTCGCCGGTCTCGTCCTGGGTCATGAACGGCGGCCACAGCCCGGCGAGGCCGGACCAGAGCGGGCGCCGGTCCGGGCGCTCCGCCGCGGTGGCGATGTCGAGGTGCATCCGCCGACGATGTCACCCGCGGCGGATGCTGTCCCGCGATTTTGCGTAGGTTCGCGGCCCGAGCACGCGCCACAGCAGCCGGGCCGGCGCGGGCAGCTGAGCCAGGAACATCTTCGTCTCGTGCGGGCTCGCCTCCTCCAGGATCGCGCCGACGAAGACCAGCGCCAGCTTGTTCTTCGGGATCGCTTCCCGGGCCCGCTCGTTGAGCGCGTTCCACTCGGCCGGGGTCACGTGTTCCGAGACCAGCGGGAGCAGCTCACGTTCCTCGTCGGCGAGGTGCTCGTCGAGCGCGCCGGAGGCCTGGGCCAGCACGTCGGCGAGCTCGTCGCGAGTCGCGGCGGCGGCGTGCGCCCGCCACCGGGCGGTCAGATCGTCGATGCGGCTCAGCAGGCCGGCCAGGCGCTCGTGCTGGGCCTCCATCCGGTGCACCAGGCCGGCGCGCAGCCCGACGCGGTCGAGCATGACCGGCCAGAGCAGCTCGTCCTCGGCCTCGTGGTGATGATGCAGCGCTCCCGCCACATTGGCCAGATGGGAGCCGACGGTCTCGGCGCGGGCGGTGTCGCCGGGCGGCACCGCCCGGATCAGGGCGGGCAGGATGCGGAACTCGCGCCGGAACACCCGGTGCACGAGCACCATCTCCCAGGTGTCGACGCGTGCGGTCGTGGTCGTCATTCCCCGAGGGTGCCGGGGTCGGCTTGCAGACTGCCTGCAACCGGCCTGCGCCTTATGCTCCCCCGTGCTGAGCTGCCGCGTTCTCGGACCGACCGAGGTGGGCGCGGGCCGCGAACTTCTCGACCTGGGCGGTCCGCTGCCGCGCCGGCTGCTCACCGCGCTGATCGCGGCCGCCGGCCGGCCGGTCGGCGGCGACGCGCTCGCCCTGGCGGTGTGGGGCGACGAACCGCCGGCCAGCCCGGAGGTGTCGCTGCAGGCGTACGTGTCACGGTTGCGGCGCGCGTTCGGGCCGGCACACCGGGACGCGTTGCAGCGGATCGGCGACGGCTACCGGCTGGTCGGGGCGGCGACGGATGTGGCGGCGTTCGAGGCGGAGGCCGCCCGGGGGCGGGGGCTGCTGGGCGAGCAGCGGCCGGCCGAGGCCGTCCGGGCCTTCGACGCCGCGTTGCGGCTGTGGCGCGGCGAGGCGTACGCGGACCTGGGCGGCGCGGCCGAGGCGGCCCGGGCGCGGCTGGAGGAGCTGCGCCTGGTCGCGGTCGAGGAGCGGCTGGCGGCACGCCTGGCCGTGGGCGACGCACCCGGGGCGGTGGCCGAGCTGACCCCGGCGGTACGCGCCGAGCCGTACCGGGAGCGGCGGTGGGAGCTGCTCATCCTCGGTCTCTACCGCAGTGCCCGCCAGGCCGAGGCGCTGTCCGCGCTGCGCCGGGTCCGGGCGTTGCTCGCCGATGATCTCGGGGTGGATCCCGGGCCTGCCCTGCAGTCCCTGGAGCGCCGCCTGCTGGCCCAGGATCCGGGGTTGCTCCTGCCCGCCGGCCCCGCAGCGGCACCACGGTCCGGCGGCTGGGCGCCGGCGGTGCCGCGGCCACTGTCCACTTTCGTCGGCCGCGAAGCGGAACTGGCCACGCTCACCGGCAGCCTGCCGGCGGTGCGACTGCTCACCCTGGTCGGGCCGGGTGGCGCGGGCAAGACCCGGCTGGCGGTCGAGTACGCCGCCGCGCGGATGGACGGCGACGGCCCGTGGCTGGCCCGGTTGGCCGACGTGACCGGCCCGGACCTGCTGATCCCGACCGTCGCAGCGGCTGCTGGCGTGCACCAACCGGCTGTAACCGGCCCGGCGGCGGCCGACGTGCACCAACCGGCCGTAACCAGCCCGGACGGCCCGGCGGCGGGCGGCGTGCACCAACCCGCCGCAGCCGGCCCGGACGGCCCGGCGGCGGGCGGCGTGCACCAACCCGCCGCAGCCGGCCCGGACGGCCCGGCGGCGGGCGGCGTGCACCAGCCGGCCGTAACCGGCCGGGACGGTCTGGTGGCGGCCCTGGCGGAGCGGGAAGCCCTGCTGATCCTCGACAACTGCGAGCACCTCGTCGCGGCTGTCGCCGACCTCGTGGTGGTGCTGCTGGCCCGCTGCCCCCGGCTGCGCGTCCTGGCGACCAGCCGCGAACCGCTCGGGGTCGACGGCGAGCGGCTGCTGCCGGTGGCGCCGCTGCCGCCCGCCGACGCCGTGGCGCTGCTGGTCGACCGGATCGGCGCGGTCCGGCCCGGCTGGCGACCTGATCCCGGCGAGCACGTGCACCTGGGCCGGCTGGCGGAGACACTGGACGGGATACCGCTGGCGTTGGAGCTGGCCGCCGCGCGGGCCCGGGTGCTCGGGCTCGGCGAGCTGGTCGCGCTGCTCGGTGAGCGGTTTCCGGCGTTGGGCCGGGTGCCGCGCGGGGCGCTCGCCCCGCACGCCACGCTGGAGGCGGCGGTGGCGTGGAGTGTCGATCTGCTGCCGGCCCGCGACCGGGCGCTGCTGCTGCGGCTGTGGCCGTTCGAGGGCGGGTTCACCCTGGCGGCCGCGGCGGCGGTCGGCTCCGACCTCGAAGCGTTGTCGTCGCTGGTCACCCGGTCGGTGGTGGCCGCGGACACGACCGTCGCGCCGACCCGCTACCGGCTGCTGGGGATCATCCGGGCGTACTGCCGGGAACACGACCCCGATCCGGGCGCCAGCCGGGCCGCGCACGCCGCCTGGGTCCGCGCGCTGGTCGCGCGGGCCGCGCCCGAGCTGCGCGGGGAACGGTCCGCGCACGCCATCCGGGTGCTCAACCGGGAGGTGCCCAACCTGCACGCCGCCCTCGCCCACGACCTGACCGCCGACCCGGCGGCGGCGCTGCGGACCGCGGGCCTGCTGGAATGGTTCTGGTACCGCGGCGGGCACGTGTCCGAAGGGCTGCGGCTGCTGACCACTGCCCTGGCCGGGGCCCCGGACGCGCCCGCCGTCGACCGGGCGCTCGCGCTGGCCGCCTGCGGAACCCTGCGGTTCATCGGCGGCGACCTGGACGGCGCCGCCGGCTTCCTGCGGCAGGCGAAGGACCTGCTCGCCGAGCCGGACAGCCCGGACGGTCGGCGGTTGTTCAGCCAGATCCTGTACTACGAGGCCCTGATGTGGACCGTGTACGGCGACTTCGGCACCGCCGCCGGCCGGGCCCGGGAGTCCATCGCGGTGAGCGTGCGGGCCGGCGAGAAGTGGGCCACCGCCGCCGGCGAGATGGCGCTGGGCGGGGCGCTGACCGGGCTCGGCGACCTGGCCGAGGGCCGCCGCGTGCTCCGGGCGGCGGCCGCGCACGCCGGCGCGCTGCGGCAGAACTGGATCGCCGCGATGAGTGAACTGCTGCTCGCCCGGGCCTGGCTGGTCCCGGCCGACCCCGATCCGGCGGCGGCGCTGGGCGTGCTCGGTGCCGCGCTGGCCCGCTTCCGCGAGGAGGACGACGTCAGCAACGTGCTGTCCTGCCTGCACACCGGCGCGTACGCCGTCACGCTGAGCGGCCGGCCGGCGCTGGGTGCGGCGTTGCTGGCCGCCGTACGCCGTCACGGTGCCCGGCGCGGGCTGCGGCCCGACGCCACCGACCCGGCCACCACCGCTGCCCTGGGCGCCGCCCTCGACGAGGCACTCGATCCGGTGGCCAGGGCCGCCGCCGAGGCAAAGGGTGCCGATCTCGACGAGGCCGCGATGATTGCCCTGCTGCCCTCCGGGCAGGATCAGAACCATGCCCGAGGGTGACACCGTGTGGAACACCGCGCGCGTCCTGGAACGCGCGCTGCGGGGCGACGTGCTCACCGGCTCGGACTTCCGGGTGCCGCGGCTCGCGACGTCGAACCTGACCGGCTGGACGGTGGCCGAGTCGGCGAGCCGGGGCAAGCATCTGCTGCTGCGGCTGCGGAACGGCGACCGGGCCATGACCCTGCACTCACATCTGCGGATGGACGGCGCCTGGCGGGCGTACGCGCCGGGTGAGCGCTGGACCGGCCGGCCCGCGCACCTGATCCGGGTGGTGCTGCGCACCGCGCGCTCGGTGGCGGTCGGCTACCACCTGCACGAGGTGGCGCTGCTGCCCACCGCCGAGGAGGGCACGCTCCTGGACCACCTGGGCCCGGACCTGCTGGGCGCCGACTGGGATCCGGCCGAGGCGGTTCGCCGGATCGCGTCCGCGCCGGACGTCCCGATCGGAGAAGCGCTGCTGGACCAGCGCAACCTCGCCGGAGTGGGCAACCTCTACAAGGCCGAGACGCTGTTTCTGCGCGGCCTCTGGCCGTGGACGCCGGTCTCCGCCGTGCCGGACCTGGCCGGCACGGTGCGGCTGGCGCAACAGCTGGTGGCGTCGAACCGCGGGCGTTGGACGCAGACCACCACCGGGTCGCTGCGCCGAGGCCAGACCAGCTATGTCTACGGGCGGCGGGCCCAGCCGTGCCGGCGCTGCGGCTCGGCGATCCAGAAGGAGGATCAGGAGGAGCGGGTCACCTACTGGTGCCCGCGCTGCCAGCCGAAACCGGTCCCGCCGGCGCCCTAGCCCGAGCGGCGGGCTAGCCGCCCCTAGGCCGAGCGGCGGACTAGGCGGCCCTAGCCGAGCGGCGGGCTAGGCGCCCCTAGCCGAGCGGCGGGCTAGGCGACCCTAGCCGAGCGGCGGGCTAGGCGACCCTAGGCCGAGCGGCGGGCTAGGCGGCCGGGGTGGCGGGCCGGCGCAGCTCCGACAGGCCCTCGGCGATGCCGCGCAGCCGGTCGGTCGCCTCGACCAGGCCGCTCAGCGCCGGGTGCTGCGCCGAGGCCGGCTGGCCTTCCTCGGCGACGTAGCTCGCCGCTGCCGCGACCAGCCGTTCGTAGGCGGTGACGCCCTCGGTGAACTGTTTGGCCAGGCTCTCGTGCGCCTGCTCGATCCCGGCGCGCTGGTCGGGCGGGCTGAGCGGGATCGCCCGCTCGACGCTGGCCACCCGCTGCCCGAGGTCGCGCAGCCACTGCTCGGCCACCGCCGCCTCCAGCATGGCGGCCTCGCCGGGCCCGGTCAGCCGGCCGGCCAGCCCGGTGAGCGTCATCGCGGCGCGGTCCAGCCTGTCCCAGGCCTGGGCGACCGCGGAACCGCGCAAGGCATAGCGCTCCTTGTGCCGGCGCACCTCCTGCAGGACCTGCCGGCCCGCCGGGAACCGCTCGACGGCCGCGACCAGCTTCTGGCCGGGGATGGCCGGCGGCGGTGCGGGCGGGGCCGGGAGCGCGGCCAGCGCCCGGTGGTCGCTCCAGCGCCACCAGGCCAGCGCCACGGATGCGCCCGCCGACGCCGCCCAGGCCGCGTCGGCGAGCCCGATGCCCGCGTAGGGGGTGAGAACGGCGGCGGCCGCGGTCAGGCCACCACCGACGACGCTCCATCGCCGCGCCGAACCGCGCAGTCTCTTGAGCCGCCGGAAGTACCTGCTCCGCTCGTCCACCGTTCACTCCTCCCCGAGGCGCGGTGCTCAGCCCGCGGCTGAGGTGTCCCCGCGCTTGGCGTTCATGCTGGCCCTGATCTCGTCGAGGCGTGCCACGCTGGCCGGGTCGGCCGCGGGGGTGGCGTTGCCGCCGCCCGCCTCCACCGCCGGCTTGGCAGCGGTGCCGCCGAGCTGCTCGCCGGCCATGCTGGCCCGGATCTGCTCCAGCCGCGACGTGCCGGCCAGGTCGAGGCTCGACTTCTGCACTTCGAGCATGCGGCCCTCGACGGAATTCGACGCCAGCTCGGCGCGGCCCATCGCGTTGGCATACCGCTGCTCGATCTTGTCGCGGACCTCGTCCAGGGACGGGGTGTTGCCGGGCGCGGAGAGCGACGACATCGACTCCAGCGACTTGGCGACCGTCTCCTGCATCTTGGCCTGCTCGAGCTGGCTCAGCAGGCGAGAGCGCTCGGCGATGCGCTGCTGCAGCACCATCGCGTTGTTCTCCACCGCCTTGCGGGCCTGGCCGGCCGCCGACAGCGCCTGGTCGTGCAGCGTCTTCAGGTCTTCCATCGACTGCTCGCCGGAAACCAGCTGGGTGGCGAGCGTCTGCGCGGTCGACTCGTATTTCTGCGCCTCGGCCTCGTCGCCGCCGGACCGGGCCCGGTCGGCCAGCACCAGGGCCTGGCGGGCCATGCCCTGCAGCTTCTCGACCTCGGACATCTGCCGGGACAGCTTCATTTCGAGCTGCCGCTGGTTGCCGATCACGGCCGCGGCCTGCTGCACGAGCGCCTGGTGTTGCCGCTGCGCATCCTCGATGGCCTGCTGGATCTGCACCTTGGGGTCGGCATACTCGTCGATCTTCGCACCGAAGAGCGCCATCATGTAACGCCAGCCCTTGACGAACGGGTTCGCCATATCCGCGGTATCCCCTCAATGTCGCTCAGTCGGACGCGCCACCGACGCGGGACCGAGGGGTCTTCACGATGGCGCGGAGTCCATCGTGTCAGCCCCACGCCACCGGCGTCACGTGACCTCGGGGGGATCTCAGGGTCTAGCTAGGGTTCCCCCGAGAACGAGGCTACGCGCCGAGACGCGTTCCGGCGACGCCGGAACGCGAGTGAGCGGTGGTGGAGATCTGGGGGGACTCAGGCGGCGTAGACGACGTCACGGTCGCGCTTGCGAGTCGCGTGCAGGGTCGCCTTGAGTGGCGAGTCCTGGCGGACGGAGACGGAGACCGTCCCGTCGGAGGTGACCTGGCGCACGGCCGGGGCCTCGTTGGTCTTGACCTGGCCGGCCGTCTTGACCGGAGCGGCCTTCATCGGGGCGGGCTTGACGCCCGTGCCACCGGTCTCGATCGGATTGGGCTCGAGCGGGACGAGCATGCCGTCCATGCCTTCGGCGAGCGCGAGCGTGCCGCTCACCTCACCGAGGACCTCGGACAGGCGCGCACCCAGAGCCTCGCAGATCGCGGAGAGCAGCTCGCTGGACGCTTCCTTCTGGCCACGTTCGATCTCGGAGAGATAACCCAGGCTGACGTTGGCGGCGGTCGACACCTCACGCAGCGTGCGATGCTGACCCTGCCTGCGCGCCCGAAGTGCGTCACCGATAACCCGGCGTAGCAGGACCATGGCACCTCCTCCTGCGGCGGGGCCGCCGGCAACCGCCGGAGGCTTCCCGCAACCGTACCCGCTGCCGGCTACACCGACATCCCGCCCCGCCGAAATCCGGGACTGCCGGGAAGGCCTAGCTGCCCGCGGGGCTGCTGATACGGGCGGTGGGCAGGCTGGGCCCACTCACCCGTACGAGACAACAAGGCAGGTCAGCCCGTGATTCCCGGGGTTGAGCCGCGCAGCTCGGCGACGAGCAGCGACAGGGCGCAGGTCACACTGGCCGTCCGGATCTCCGCCCGGGAACCCGGCAGGCTCAGCTCCCGGACGGCGGCCCCGGCCGGCCCGGCGACCGCGACGAAGACCATCCCGACCGGCTTGCCGTCCTGCGGTTCCGGCCCGGCGACCCCGGTGGTGGCCAGCCCCCAGTCGGAGCCGCAGCGCTCCCGCACCCCCTCGGCCAGGGCCAGGGCGACATCGGGATCGACCGGTCCGCGTGCGTCCAGCAGCTGCCGCGGCACGCCGGCCAGGCTGTGCTTGAGGTCGGTGGCATAGACCACCAGGCCACCCCGGAACACCGCGCTGACGCCGGCGATCTCCACGATCGTGGCGGCGACCAGCCCTCCGGTCAGCGACTCCGCGACCGACAGGGTCTGGCGCCGGTCGACCAGCGCTCGCACCGCCTCGGCGGCGGCGCCCCCGGCAGCCACGGCGCTCAGGCCCGCTCGGCCCGGCGGCGCAGGCGCAGGGCCTGCAGCACGTAGTCCGCGCCCGTCACCACGGTCACGATCAGCGCCGCGATCATCAGGCCCGTGCCGACCAGGTCGAACGGCTCCGGCACCGGCCACAGGAACCAGGCGATCGCGGCGATCTGCAGGGCCGTCTTGAGCTTGCCGCCGCGGCTGGCCGCGATGACGCCGTACCGGATCACCCAGAAGCGCAGCGCCGTGACGCCCCACTCGCGGAGCAGGATCAGGCCGGTCACCCACCACGACAACCGGTCGTAGGCCGACAGCAGCACCAGCGCGCTGCCGGTCAGCGCCTTGTCCGCGATCGGGTCCGCCACCTTGCCGAACGAGGTCACCAGCTCGAAGCGCCGGGCGATCCAGCCGTCCGCGAAGTCGGTGGCCGACGCCACGCAGAAGGTCAGGCAGGCCAGGATCCGCCAGCCGGACTCGGCCATCTCGGAGGCGATCACGAAGACCACGAACACGGGCACGAGCACGATGCGGGCGGCCGTCAGCATGTTGGCCGGGTTGTAGAGCGAGACCGGCCGCGGGGCAGCCACCGGCACCGGCTCGTCGGTCACGACGCTGCCGCTGCCGGCGCCGCGGAGATCATGGCGACGGGTACGGCGATCAGGTCGACACCCTCGGTGCCGGTGACCCGGGCGCGGACGAAATCGCCGGGGCGCAGCGCCGCCAGGTCGACGCCCTCGGCGCCGGCGACCAGCGTGGTGGAGCCGTCGACCTCGGGCGCCTGGTGCGCGGCGCGGCCCTCGATCTCGCCGTCGGCCACGGTGTCGACCAGCACCTCGACGACGGAGTCGAGCCGGTCCTCGGCACGCTGGGCGCACAGCTCGTCGGCAAGGTCGCTGATCCGGCCGTACCGGCGCTTGATCGTGTCCTCGCGGACCTTGCCGGGCAGTCCGGCGGCCTCGGTGCCGTCCTCGTCGCTGTAGTCGAAGACGCCGATGGCGTCGAGCCGGGCCTCGGTCAGGAACCGGACCAGCTCGTCCACGTCCTGCCGGGTCTCGCCGGGGAAGCCGACGATGAAGTTGCTGCGCGCGCCCGCCTCGGGAGCCAGCGCGCGGGCCGAGGCGAGCAGCTCCAGGAACCGGTCGGTGGAGCCGAAACGGCGCATCCGGCGCAGCACCGGCTCGCTGGAGTGCTGGAAGGACAGGTCGTAGTAGGCCGCGACGCCCGGGGTGGTGGCGATGGCCTCGACCAGGCCGGGGCGGGTCTCGGCGGGCTGCAGGTAGCTGGCCCGGACCCGGACGATGCCGGGCACGGCGGCGAGCTGCGGCAGCAGCTTCTCCAGCGCGCGCGGGTCGCCGAGGTCCTTGCCGTAGGAGGTGCTGTTCTCGCTGACCAGCACCAGCTCCCGGACGCCCGTGGCGGCCAGCCACTCGGCCTCGGCCAGCAGCTCCTGCGGCTCCCGGGAGACGAAGGCGCCACGGAAGGCGGGGATCGCGCAGAACGAGCATCGCCGGTCGCAGCCGCTGGCCAGTTTGAGGCTGGCGACCGGGCCGCTGTCGAGCCGGCGGCGCAGCACCTGCCGCAGGTGCGCCGGGGTGTGCTCGTCGACCGTGGCGTGCCCGGGAACGACCACCTTGGCGGCCTGCCGGGCGACCGGGGTCAGCGGCAGCAGCTCGCGGCGGTCGCGCGGGGTGTGCGCGTCGAACCGCTCCCCGGCCAGCACGCCGTCGAGGCGGGCGGAGATGTCGGTGTAGTCGTCGAAGCCGAGCACGGCCTGCGCCTCGGGCAGGCTCTCGGCGAGCTCCTTGCCGTACCGCTCGGCCATGCAGCCGGCGGCGACCACCTTCGCGCCGGTCTCCGCGGCGGCCAGCAGCGTCTCGATGGAGTCCTGCTTGGCCTTCTCGACGAAGCCGCAGGTGTTGACGAGGACCACGTCGGCGCCGTCGGCGTCCGTGCTGACCTGCCAGCCGCCGGCGTCGAGACGGGCGGCCAGCTCCTCGGAGTCGACCTCGTTACGGGCGCAGCCCAGGGTGAGCAGGGCGACACGGCGGGGGGCAGGGGTTACTGACACTCCGACAAGGCTACCGGGCGCCGGTAGTCCTGCCTTCGGCCGTCCAGGGGTGTCTAGTCGACCCGCAGGGTCGCCAGGGTCTCTTCCAGCTCGTCGGGCTTGATCAGCACATCCCGGGCCTTGGAACCCTCGGACGGGCCCACGATGCCGCGGGTCTCCATCAGGTCCATCAGCCGGCCGGCCTTGGCGAAGCCGACCCGCAGCTTGCGCTGCAGCATCGAGGTCGAGCCGAACTGCGAGGTGACCACGAGCTCGATCGCCTGGATCAGCACCTCCAGGTCGTCGCCGACCTCCTCGTCGATCTGCTTCTTCTTGTTCTCCGGCGGCGCCGTCACGTCCGGCCGGAACTCCGGCTCGCGCTGGTCCTTGCAGAACTTGACGACGTCGGCGATCTCCGACTCGTCCACCCAGGCGCCCTGGAAGCGGGCCGGCTTGGAGGCGCCCATCGGCAGGAACAGGCCGTCACCGCGGCCGAGCAGCTTTTCCGCGCCGGGCTGGTCGAGGATGACCCGCGAGTCGGCCAGCGAGCTGGTGGCGAACGCCAGCCGGGACGGGACGTTGGCCTTGATCAGGCCGGTGACCACGTCGACCGACGGGCGCTGGGTGGCCAGCACCAGGTGGATGCCGGCGGCGCGGGCGAGCTGGGTGATCCGCACGACCGAGTCCTCGACGTCGCGCGGGGCGACCATCATCAGGTCTGCCAGTTCGTCGACGATCACCAGCAGGTACGGGTACGGCTTCATCACCCGGTCGACGCCGGGCGGTGCGACGATCTCGCCGCTGCGCACCTTGCGGTTGAAGTCGTCGACGTGGCGTACCCCGTTGGCGGCGAGGTCGTCGTACCGCATGTCCATCTCGCGGACGACCCACTCCAGCGCGTCCGCGGCCTTCTTGGCGTTGGTGACGATCGGCGTGACCAGGTGCGGGATGCCCTCGTACCCGGTCATCTCGACCCGCTTCGGGTCGATCAGCAGCAGCCGCACCTCGTCCGGGGTGGCCCGGGTGAGGATCGACACGAGCAGCGAGTTCAGGCAGGAGCTCTTGCCCGCGCCGGTCGCGCCCGCGATCAGGATGTGCGGCATCTTCGCCAGGTTGGCCACCACGAAGCGGCCCTCGATGTCCTTGCCGAGCGCCACCAGCATCGGGTGGTGGTCGGCCGTGGCCGCGTGCGAGCGCAGCACGTCGCCCAGCGACACGTTCTCGGGATCGGTGTTGGGGATCTCCACGCCGACCGCGCTCTTGCCCGGGATCGGGCTGAGGATGCGCACGTCGGGCGACTTCACCGCGTACGCGATGTTGCGCGAGAGCTGGGTGATCCGCTCGACCTTGACGCCGTGGCCGACCTCGACCTCGTAGCGGGTGACCGTCGGGCCGCGGGTGAAGCCGGTGACGGCCACGTCGAGGTTGAACTGCTCGAACACGCCGGTCAGCGCCGCCATGATCTCGTCGTTGGCCTTGCTGCGGGACTTCGGCGCCGAGCCCTTGCCGAGCAGATTCGGCGGCGGCAGCCGGTAGTCGCCCTCGACCGCGGAGATGTCGAGTTGCTCGGCCCGGGTGGGCAGCGGCGAGTGCTCCGGCGGCTCGGTCGCCTTGCGGCTGGCCGGCACCTTCTTGCCGCGCGGCACCAGCACGGTGTCGTGCACGATCGGGTCGTCGTCGGTGAGGTCGACCGCCTCCTCGGCCTCCGGGCCCAGCCCGATGTCGGCCAGCGAGCCCTGCCGGCGGCGGGCCGGCGACCGCCGCTTGGGCTCGGCGTCTCCGGGCTCGTCGAGGTCGGGCAGGTCGGGGTCGGGCAGCGGCGCCCGGGCCGACGAGCGGCCGAGCAGCACGTCGGCGAGCAGCATCAGCCGCTCGGGGATCTTGTTGATCGGCGTCGCGGTGATGACCAGCAAACCGAAGATCAACAACAACACCAAGAGGGGTACGGCCACCCAGGCCGTGACGGCGTTCTCCAGCAGGGAGCCGACGCCGTAGCCGATGAGCCCGCCGGAGCTGTTCATCTCGATGTCGTCGACGGGACGCTGGGACACGTGCAGCAGGCTGGCCGTGGAGACGACCAGGGCGCTCCAGCCGACCACCGACCGGCCACGGTGCTCCGGGTCGGCGGGCTTGCGCATGAAACGGATCGCGCCATAGAGCAACAGCAGCGGCAGGAGCAGCGCCAGGCCCCCGAAGAAGAGCCGCATGGCGTCGGCCAGCCGGGCGCCCACCGGACCGGCCGAGCCGGCCCAGACCGCGACCCCGACGAGGATGGCCAGGCCCAGCATGAGCAGCCCGGCGCCGTCGCGGCGGTGCTCCGGATCGATCTCCTTGGCGGTCGCGGCCTGCCGGCCGACCCCGCGGGCGGCCCAGCCGACGCTGTGCGCGAGGCCCATCCAGAGGGCGCCGACGCCGCGGGTGATGCCGGTCGCGAGGACCGAGCCGACCCCGGGCCGGGCGCGGGTGGCGCTCTTCGCCCGGGTACGGGCAGCCGGGCGGGCGGCGGCCTTCTTCGCCGCCGTCTTGCGGGCGGGCTGACGCGCCGCCGGTTGCCGGGCGCGCGCCGACGCGGCACCGCGCGTGGTGGACGCGGCGCGGCCCCGGCTCGCCGGAGGAGTGCGGCCCGCCATGAGCACTACCGTAACGGGGTCACTCTCGCGAGTCCGCGCGCCGCACCGTGACCAGGTTTCGCTTTTTCCGCCGTTTAGGATCAAGAGCATGTCCGATTCGCCGCAACCGCTCAGCCACGACATGATCATCGCCGCGCTGAACGCCCGGGAGTTCGCCCACTTCGTCGACGACGACGGTGACATCGGCGGCAACTGGCAGGGCTGCCTCATCTACTTCTTCCGGCTCGGCAAGGAAGAGGAGGTGCTGCAGGTCCGCACGCTCACCCGGACGGACTTCAGCACCGACGACGTCCCCCGGCTGTACGCCTTCTGCAACGCCTGGAACCACGACCGGCTCTGGCCGAAGGCGTATGTGCACACGGCCGACGACGGCGTGGTGCGGGTGGTCGGCGAGGTCGTCGGCGACTGGGAGCAGGGCGTCACGCCGGAGCAGCTCGACCAGGTGATGATCTGCGGAATCGCGACGGGCTGCGAGCTAGCCGACGCGGTCGCGGAGCTTTGAGCGCACCGCGAAACCGATCCACGAGACTCCGACGATGACGGCGACCACGATCTGGGCCGCCCACTCGTAGCCGTGCGGGTAGAAGACGCCCGCGACGTGGTTGTCCAGGAAGCCCCCGTTCAGCGGGGCCAGCCCGACACCGACCCGGCCCCGATCCTCCAGCCAGGTCAGCGGGCAGGACAGCCCCGCCGCCACGATCACCAGCAGCCAGCCGGCGCTGATGACGTGCAGCCAGATCAGCCACCGCCACCGCCACCGCCAGGCGAGGAAGCCGCCGAAGATGCCGAAGGCCAGGAACGCGAAGTGCGCGCCCACGGCCGCGGCGATCAGAATCCGGTAGCCCATCCGTCGACGGTAGCGGGCCGGCCCGGCGGGCGACGCAGCGCTGCCCGCGCGGGACGGAGGATGACCCGCGCGGGCAGCACGTCTTCTACGGGTGGAGCGTCAGTTGCCGTTCACGCGATCCAGGAGGCTGCCGCGCTCGTTGTTCTCGCCGTTGTTCTGCGACTGCTCGTCCGAGTTGTCCGAGTTGCCGCCCGCCCCGCCGCCGTTACCGGTGGTGAGCAGCGTGACGTTGTTCTCCTCGAGAATCTCGGTGAGGGGCTGGAAGAACGTCTCCCCGCCGACGGTGCAGTCGCCGGAGCCGCCGGAGGTCACGCCCTGGGCCTGGTCACCCGAGAGCCACGGGCCGCCGGAGTCACCGCCCTCGGCGCAGACGTCCGTCCGGGTCAGGCCGGTGACCGCGCCCTCCGGGTAGTTCACCGTCTGGTTCTTCGCCAGGATGGTGCCGCAGAACGTGCCCGTGGTGGAACCGGAGCGGCAGACCGCGGCGCCCACCGGCGCCTCCGTGCTGCCGCCGACCGGCAGCGCGTTGCCGTCGAAGTCGTTGACGAACGGCTGCTCCTGCACGTCGGCGTTGGTCTGCACCACGCCCATGTCGGCGGTGCCGGGGAAGACCGACGCCACGACCTCGCCCTGGTCCAGGTTCTCCCGGTCCAGGGTCTCGGTGCCCACCGCGCCGCAGTGCCCGGCGGTGACGAAGCCACCCTCGACCGCGAAACCGATCGAGCAGCGAGCCTGCTCGCCGCCGATGTTGACGAAGTACGGCTCGGCGCCGATGACGTCCGCGAGCGTCTTCGGGGCGGCCTTGGTGACGACCACCCGCACCGCCTCGTCGGGGATGCCGGCGTCCTCGGCGAGGTCCTCGGCCCGCTCGGTGTCGCCGGGCAGTGCCTGCACCACGACCTGGTTGGCCGCGACATCGACGTACCAGCCGGGCAGCTTCCGGTCGGCCTTGGTGGCCTCGGCGTCCAGCGCCTTCTTCGCGCTGTCCAGCTCGGCCACGCTGCGCTCGACCACCTTCGGGGTGGCGCCCGCCGCGCGCACCTGACCGGCCAGGCCGGCGTCGGTGATCGCGATGTTCAGCGTCGTGCCGTCCTTGCCGAGCCAAGCGCCCGCGTATGAGTCACCGGAGGCACTGCGCAGCTGCGCCGCGACGCCGCTGGCCCACTCGGCCCGCTCGACGCGGGCAGTGGCCTGGTCGGCGCTGACACCGAGGTCTCGTTGCATCGCGGCGAGCAGCTGAGGGGCCACTCCACCGGTCGACTGCGACGCAGGGCCGCGGTTGGCGTTCGTGCCCGCCATGGACGGCAGCGTGAACGCTACCGCCGCTCCCGCTGCCGTCACCGTCGCCGCAAGCGCGACGACCGTTCTCCGCTGCATCCGTAACTCCCCTCGCATCGAGTGCCGTGGGGGCGGCACCGTGCCCTCAGATACGCAAAGGGGTCGCGGCCGGATCAATTAATCCGGTAATCACGGAAAACTATGCTTGTCGATCACACCTCGACGACGGTCGGCACGATCATCGGCCGGCGGCGGTAGGCGTCGTTCACCCATCGTCCGACGGTGCGCCGGACCACCTGTTGGAGCTGGTGGGTGTCGGTGATGCCGTCCTCCGCCGAACGGTGCAGGGCGGCGGTCAGCAGCGGGATGACCGGGTTGAACGCCTCCGGGTCCTCGGAGAAGCCCTTCGCGGAGATGCTGGGCTCGCCGACCACCTTGCCGGTCACCGAATCGATCACCACGGTGGCGGAGATGAAGCCGCCGTCGCCGAGGATGCGCCGCTCGGTCAGCAGCGACTCGCTGACGTCACCCACGGCCAGGCCGTCGACGTACACGTAGCGGTTCTTGACCCGGCCCACGTGCCGGGCGTGCCCCTCGACCAGGTCGACCACGTCGCCGTCCTCGCAGAGCACGACCCGGTCCGGCGCGACCCCGGACTCGATCCCGAGCTGGGCGTGGGCGCGCAGGTGCCGCCACTCGCCGTGCACCGGCATCAGGTTGCTCGGGCGTACGACGTTGAGCAGGAAGAGCAGCTCACCGGCCGGGGCGTGCCCGGAGACGTGCACCTTGGCGGTGTCCTTGTGCACGACCGTGGCGCCCGCCCGGGCCAGCTGGTTGATCACCCGGTAGACCGAGGTCTCGTTGCCGGGCACCAGCGAGCTGGCCAGCACGACGGTGTCGCCGGACTTGATGGTGATGTGCCGGTGGTCACCGGTGGACATCCGGCCCAGCGCGCTCATCGGCTCGCCCTGCGAGCCGGTGGACATGAAGACGATCTCGTCGTGCGGCATCTGGGCCGCCTCGTCCAGGCTCACCAGCAGCCCGTCCGGGATGCGCAGCAGCCCGAGATCGCGGGCGATGCCCATGTTCCGCACCATGGACCGCCCGATCAGCGCGACTTTGCGCTCGTATTCGTAGGCGGCGTCCATCACCTGCTGGACGCGGTGCACGTGGGAGGCGAAGCTCGCCACGATGATCCGGCCGCGGGCCTTGCCGAAGAGCGCGCCGAGCACCGGGCCGATGTCGCGTTCCGGGGTGACGAAGCCGGGGACCTCGGCGTTCGTCGAGTCCGACAGCAGCAGGTCGACACCCTCGGCGCCGAGCCGGGCGAAACCGGCCAGGTCGGTGATGCGCCCGTCCAGCGGGACCTGGTCCATCTTGAAGTCGCCGGTGTGCAGCACCAGCCCGGCCGGCGTCCGCACGGCCACGGCCAGCGCGTCCGGGATCGAGTGGTTGACGGCGAAGAACTCGCACTCGAACGGCCCCAGCCGCTCCGTCTGCCCCTCACGCACCGTCAGCGTGTACGGGTCCAGCCGGCGCTCGGCCAGCTTCGCCTCGACCAGCGCCAGGGTGAACTCGGAGCCGACGAGCGGAATGTCCGGCTTGAGCGCGAGCAGGTACGGCACCGCGCCGATGTGGTCCTCGTGACCGTGGGTGAGCACGATCGCCTGGACGTCCTCCAGCCGGTCCCGGATCGGGTCGAAGTCGGGCAGGATCAGGTCGACGCCGGGTTGCTCGACGTCCGGGAAGAGCACTCCGCAGTCGACGACCAGCAACTTGCCGTCGAACTCGAAAATCGTCATGTTGCGGCCGATGGCCCCGAGACCTCCGAGCGGGATGACGCGCAGGGCGCCCTCCGGCAGCGGGGGTGGTGGTTCCAGTTCGACGTGTGCCTGGCTCAAATGCGAGGCCTCTCTAATTGGTGCCGAGGTGCTGTCCCGCCGCGGCGGCGTCCTCTAGCAGTTGGTTCGTTTCGGCCTCGGTGGCATCGACCAGCGGCGAACGCACGGGCCCGGCGGGCAGCCCGAGGGCGCGCAGGCCGGCCTTCACGAGGATGGTGCCCTGGGTCCGGAAGATGCCGGTGAACAACGGCAGCAACTGGCGATGCAGCGCGAGCGCCCCGGCGGTGTCGCCGCGCTCGTACGCCTCGATCATGGCCTTGGTCTGCGGGCCGATGAAGTGGGTGGAGGTGCCGACCACGCCGACCGCGCCGATCGACAGCAGCGGCAGGATGGCGGCGTCCTCACCGGAGTAGTAGGCGAGGCCGGTGCGGCGCAGCACGTCGGCGCTCCCGGCGAAGTCGCCCTTGGCGTCCTTGACGGCGACGATGTTCTGATGCTCGGCGAGGCGCACCAGGGTCTCGGTGGCGATCGGCACGCCGGCGCGGTGCGGGATGTCGTAGAGCATCACCGGCAGGCCGACGGCGTCGGCGACCGCGGTGAAGTGCCTGACCAGGCCCGCCTGCGGCGGCTTGTTGTAATACGGCGTCACGACCAGCAGGCCATGTGCGCCCGCCTTCTCCGCCGCCCGGGACAACTCCACCGTGTGGGCCGTGTTGTTGGTGCCCACGCCCGCGACGATCCTGGCCCGGTCGCCCACCGCCTCGACCACGGCGCGGAGCAGGGCGTCCTTCTCCGCGTCGGTGGTGGTCGGCGACTCACCGCCGGTGCCGCTGATCACCAGGCCGTCGTGCCCCTGCTCGTCCACCAGCCACGCGGCGAGCCTGGCCGCGCCGTCGACATCGAGCGAGCCGTCCGAGGTGAACGGGGTCGCCATGGCCGAGAGCAGCCGGCCGAAGGGCCGCGGGTGGTCGTGCGTCATACCGACAACTTATCGGACGGCCGGAGAGGATTCCCCGTCGCCGGTGGGCCCGGGCTCCCGGCCAGGGGGTGTTCCTAGACGTAGAAGGCGGTGAACGGCGCCCACGGCAGGTTGCGCAGCAGGCTGAAGACGCCCCAGGCGGCGATGAAGCCGCCGATCACACCCGGGCTCAGGTCGAGCTGCGGAAGCCGCCAGCCGAAGAGCCGGCGGCCGGCCCAGGCGAAGTACATGTAGAGCAGGAACGGGACGACGAAGACGAACAGCGCATGGTGACGGGCCGCCGCCGGGATGTCGCCGTGCAGCAGATACCACGCCGCGCGGGTGCCGCCGCAGCCTGGGCAGATGAAGCCGGTGGTGTATTTGAGCAGGCAGCTCGGCGCCGCGCCCGCGTTCGCCTCGGTGGGGCTGGTCGCCAGCGTGTAGCCGACCGCGCCGGCCATGCAGACCAGCATCGCGGCGGGGGCCACCCAGATCGGCGACTCGCGCCACTTGCGCTGGATGAACCGCGTCACCCTGTCCGGCTGGGGCGGCTCGTAGTGCGGCGAGCCGTACTGCGGCGGCCCATACCCCGGCTGGCCGGACTGCGGCTGGCCGTCGGGCCTGGGCCGGCCGGACTGCGGCTGGCCGGGGACCGGCGGGCCGTCGGGGTGCGGGTGGACCGCGACGGGGTCGGTCGCGCTGCTCATGGCCGTCACGGTACACCTGCGGAGGCAAGCTTCAGCGCGGCCGTGAGGGGGCCCGCCAGGTCTCCGCCCTGCGGCGCCGCGACCGTGTGCAGGCCCAGCCAGCCCGCCAGCCGGTGCAGCTCGGGGACCAGCGCGGCCGCCGTCTCCTCCTCGTCCGCGGCCGGCTCGATCCAGGCGGCCGGGATCTGCAGCACCCCGGTCTTGCGGTCGGCCTTGAGGTCGAGCCGGGCCGCGAACCGGTCACCGAGCAGGAACGGCAGCACGTAGTAGCCATAAAGCCGCTGGGCCGCGGGGACGTAGATCTCGATCCGGTAGTTGAGGTCGAAGAGCCGCTCGGTGCGGGCCCGCTCCCAGATCAGCGGATCGAACGGGCTGACCAGCGTCGCGGCCTGCACCCGGCGCGGCAGCCGGGCCTGATGGTGCAGGTAGGTCGGGCCCTTCCAGCCGCGCACGGTGACCGGGAGCAGGACCTTGTCCTCGATCAGCTCGGCCAGGGCCTGCTTGAAGCCGGCCACCGGCAGCCGGAAATAGTCGCGCAGCTCCGGCTCGGCCGCCACGCCCAGCGTGCGGGCGGACAGCTCGACCAGCGCCCGGAAGGAATCCTGCGGCGACGGGGTCGGCGCCTCGATCACCTGCCGCGGCAGGACGCGCTCGGGCAGGTCGTAACGCCGGGCGAAGGAGGTCGTGCGCTCGGCGGCGGTCACCTCGCCGCTGTAGAACAGCCACTCGAGGGCCTGCTTGACCACGGACCAGTTCCACCCCCAGTGGTCCTTGCGGCGCGGGACGTCGTGCTCGATCTCGGCGGCGGTGAGCGGGCCGCGGTCGCGGACCTCGTCGAGCACCCAGGCGACCAGCTCGGGCTGCTCGGCCACGATGCGCCGCATGCCACCCCAGGCGTAATCCTGGGCGCGGGCCATCCGCCAGCGGAACAGCGGCTGGAGCTCGACGTCGATCAGCGACGCCTCGTGACCCCAGAACTCGAACAGCAGCCGGGGCTTGCGGTAAGCGGCCCGGCCGAGCAGCGCGGTCGGATAGGGGCCGAGCCGGCTGTAGAGCGGCATGAAGTGGGCCCGCTGCAGGACGTTTACCGAATCCATCTGGATCAGGTGCAGGCGGCGCAGCACGCGGCGCAGGTGCCGCATGTCTGTGGCGCCGCCCGGCCGCGGGTCGGTGAAGCCCTGCGCGGCGAGCGTGATGCGCCGCGCCTGGGCGACGGAGAGGGAATCAGGGACGGCCACAGATCAGGACGCTAGACGAGGGGTATGACAAAGTCGCCCCATGGTCGACATCCGCCCGCTCAACGACACCGACATCGACGCGGTGGCCGCCGTCCAGGTGCGTGCCTGGCAGGCCGGCTATGCCGGCATCATCGCGGCCGACTACCTGGCCGGGCTCGATCCGGCCGACTTCGCGCGGCGCCGGCGCGACCGGACCGGCCCGCCCGGGTCGCAGACGCTGGTGGCGGCGGACGGCGACGTGATCGTCGGCTTCGCATCCTTCGGGCCGTACCGGGTGGACCGTGGCGCGGGGCACAACCCGGGGATCGGCGAGCTCTATGCGATCTATGTCGATCCGGATCGGTGGGGTGCCGGGACCGGCCGCAAGCTGTTCGCCGCCGCGCGGGCCGGGCTGACGGCGGCCGGCTACCCGGCGATGCGGCTCTGGGTGCTGGAGGACAACCTCCGGTCCCGTCGTTTCTACGAGCGTTCCGGACTTCGGCCCGACGGCGAACGTCATCTCTTCAGTCCGCACGGCAGCACGGTGGAACTGCCCGAAGTGCGCTACATGACGCGTCTGTAAGCTGCCGGACATGGCACTCGGCTTCGTCCGTCCGGCCCGTCCCGAGGACGCCGGCGAGATCGCCCGCATCCAGCTGACGACCTGGCGGACCGCATATCGGCGGATGTTCCCGGCGCACGTCCTCGCGAACCTCGACGAGGCCTACCTGGCCCGCGGCTGGTCCGAGGCGATCGGCTCCGCCCCGTCGGCGCGGCACCGCGTCCTGATCGCCGTCGAACAGGCCGAGTCGGCGTCCCATGTGGTCGGCTTCGCCGCCTCCGGGCCGGCCGACGAGCAGGCGCTGGCGCCCGAGGAGCCGCCGCTGCCCGACGATGTCGCGGCGGTCACCGACCTGCTGGTCGAGCCGCGCTGGGGCCGGCGCGGGCACGGCAGCCGGTTGCTCGCGGCGACCGTCGACCTGTGGCGCGAGGACGCGTTCAAGGCGGCCGTGGCGTGGGCCTACGACGCGGACGAGGCGATGAAGAAATTCCTGGTGTCGACCGGTTGGGAGCCCGACGGCGCCGGCCGCGCCCTGGACGTCGACGACATGCTGGTCCCCCAGCTCCGCCTGCACGTCGCCATCGACCCGCAACCGCCCACGGCGGGCTAGCCGCGAAACCCAGGCCCGGGACGAAGCCGGGCCTGGGCCTGTCAGTCGAGGAGCGGGTCGAGGCCGATCGTGAGGCCCGGGCGGGTCACGATCGAGCGGACCCCCAGCAGCACACCCGGCATGAAGGACGCGCGGTCCAGGCTGTCATGCCTGATCGTCAGCGTCTCGCCGTGCGTACCGAAAAGGACCTCCTGGTGGGCGACCAGGCCCGCGGCCCGCACCGCGTGCACCCGCACGCCGTCGATGTCCGCGCCGCGCGCGCCGCCGACCTCTTCCTTGGTCGCGTCCGGCATCGCGCCGAGGCCGGCCTCGGCGCGCGCCGCGGCGATCAGCTTCGCCGTGTGGGTGGCCGTGCCGCTCGGGGCGTCCAGCTTGCGCGGGTGGTGCTGCTCGATGATCTCGGCGGACTCGAAGTAGCGGGCCGCCCGCGCCGCGAACTGCATCATCATCACCGCGCCGATGCCGAAGTTCGGGGCGATCAGCACGCCGACCTCGGGCTTGTGCGACAGCCAGCCGCGCACCCGGTCGAGGCGCTGCTCGGTGAAGCCGCTCGTGCCGACGACCACGTTGATCCCCTGGTCGACGGCCCAGTGCAGGTTGTCCATCACCACGTCGGGGGTGGTGAAGTCGACGAGCACCTGGGCGCCCGCGTCGGCGGCGTTGAACAACCAGTCGCCCTGGTCGACCATCGCCACGAGTTCGAGGTCGGCGGCGGCGTCGACCGCCTTGCACACCTCGAGGCCCATGCGTCCCCGGGCACCGAGAACGCCGACGCGGATCGGTTCCTGCTCGTTTGTCACGCCGACAATTTAACCCGGTTGCTCCACCAGCGTTCGCCGAGCCCCACGACCAGGAACACCGCGGCCACGTACGCCCAGCCGACCAGCACGTCGATGACGTAGTGCTCGCCGGTGTAGACCAGCGTGAACGTCATCGCCAGCGGATACGCGAGCAGCAGCGGCCACCAGCGGCGGCGGACCACCGGCAAGAAGAACGCGACGGCCATCATGGCCCAGGCGGTGTGCAGCGACGGCATCGCGGCCACCGGGTTGGACGCCTCGACCTGCAGCGCGTTCAGGGTGTTGCCGGCGCCGTGCAGGCCGATCGCATCCCACCCGTTCGTGGAAATGCGCTCCACGTGCTCGGACAGGAAGCCGTGCTGGTAGGCCCACCACGGCGGGGCGGCCGGGTAGACGAAGTACGTGATCAGGCCGAACACGCACAGCGTGAACCAGCGCCGGATGAACCGGGCCCACTGCGCGCGGGACCGGACCCAGAGGATCACCGCGACCGTCGGCACGGTCAGGAAGTGGGAGACATAGACCAGGGTGACCACGACCTCCCACCACTGCACCACGCCCGGCTGGTAAAGGTGCTGCTGCAGCCAGGTGGTCGGGACCTCGCCGCCGGTGAACCAGCCGAACATCCACTCGTCGGCGTGGATCAGCTCGGTGACGTGCGGGTCGAACAGGTCGTCGGCATACCCGCGGGAGATGTTGTAGACCACCAGCAGCAGCGCGATCGGCAGCCAGTCGCGCAGGAACAGCAGGTGCTGCCGCCAGGGCAGGTAGCTGCGCCAGGCGATGGTGGCCAGCCAGAGCCAGCCGAAGGCGATCAGCGGGTCGCTGGTCGGCACGCCGATGAAGTACGTGCCGACAGCGAACAGCACCCCCCAGATCAGCATGCCGACGATCCGGCGCTTGCGCCGGTCCGTCGTCGCTTCTTCTTGTACGGGCGGAGGGCTGAGGATGGTCACGGGGTCCCAGGTTAGCGGGGCACGGAAAACGCGGACTCGTCGAAGGGCCCGACCACCGCGAGTGACATCGGCTTCGACAGCAACTCGGCGGCGATCGCGTTCACCTGGTCGAGGGTGACGGCGTCGACCTCGGCCAGCAACTCGTCGACGGCCAGCAGGTCGCCGTGCAGCAGCTCGGATTTGGCCAGCCGGCTCATCCGCGAGCCGGTGTCCTCCAGGCCGAGCACGTACGCGCCCTTGACCATGCCCTTGCCGCGGGCCAGCTCCTCGACGGTGATGCCGTCGGCGGCGACCGCGGCGAGCTCCGCCCGGATCAGGGCGAGCACCTCCTCGGCCTTGCCCGGCGCGCAGCCGGCGTAGACCCCGAAGAGGCCGGCGTCGGCGTACTGGCTGCCGTACGAGTAGACCGAGTAGGCCAGCCCGCGCTTCTCCCGGATCTCCTGGAAGAGCCGGCTGGACATGCCGCCGCCGAGCACGTTGTTGAGCACGCCGAGCGCGAACCGGCGCTCGTCGGCCCGGTTGATGCCCGCGCAGCCGAGCACGATGTGCGCCTGCTCGGTGTCGCGGTGCCGGATCAGCGTCACCGGCTTGCGCGGCCGGCTGCCGCCGGTCGAGCCGCGCTTCGCTGCGGGCGCCGCCTGGTCGCCGTCGAGCGGGCTGCCGGCCAGCGCGGCACGGACCAGCTTGACGACCGTGGCGTGCTCCAGGTTGCCGGCCGCCGTGACGACGATGTGCGGAGCCTTGTACCGGGTGCGGTAGAAACGGTTGATCTGGGTCCGGGTCATCGGGGAGATGGTCTCCTCGGTGCCCGAGATCAGCCGGCCCAGCGGCGACCGGTCGCCGAAGATCGCCTCGGTGAAGACGTCGTGCACCTCGTCGCCGGGCTCGTCGTCGTGCATGGCGATCTCTTCGAGGATCACGCCACGCTCGGTCTCCACGTCCGCCGGGTCGAGGATCGAGCCCGCGACCGCGTCACAGAGCACGTCGACGGCGAGCGGCAGGTCGGCGTCCAGCACCCGCGCGTAGTAGCAGGTGTATTCCTTCGTGGTGAAGGCGTTGGTCTCGCCGCCGACCGCCTCGATCTGCGCGGAGATCTCCAGCGCGGTCCGCTTCTCGGTGCCCTTGAAGAGCAGGTGCTCAAGGAAGTGCGAGGCGCCCGACATCGCCGGGGTCTCGTCACGGGAGCCGACCCCCACCCAGACGCCGAGAGCGGCGCTGCGGGTGGTGGGGATCGCCTCGGTGATGATGCGCAGACCGCTGGGCAGGACGGTTTTGCGTACGCCGTCCTGCAGGGTCCGGGTGACAACGCGGGCCGGCCTCTCGGCCGGCCCGCGGTTGCTCGCTGTCATGCGTGGATCAGTTGCGGTCGCCGCTGGGGCGCTGGCGACGCCGACGGGGCTCGCCGCCACCCTCGCCACGGGGACCACGGTCCTCGCGCGGCGGGCGGCCCTCGGAGCCCTCGCCACCGGCGGCGGGCGCCTCCGCGGGAGCCTCGGCACCCTCGGGGCGGACCTTGTCGAGGTAGATCTTGCCCCGGTTGTCGATGTCCGCGATCGAGACCTCGACCTTGTCGCCGACGTTGAGGAAGTCCTCGACCTTGTCGACGCGCTTGCCGTCGCCCACCTTGGAGATGTGCAGCAGGCCGTCGCGGCCGGGCAGCAGCGAGATGAACGCGCCGAACGCGGCCGTCTTCACCACCGTGCCGAGGAACTTGTCGCCGGCCTTCGGCATCGTCGGGTTGGCGATGGCGTTGATCCGCTCCACCGCGGCCTCGGCCGCCGGGCCGTTGGTCGCGCCGACGTAGATCGTGCCGTCGTCCTCGATGGAGATGTCGGCGCCGGTCTCGTCCTGGATCGCGTTGATCGTCTGGCCCTTCGGGCCGATGACCATGCCGATCTTGTCGACCGGGATCTTGACGCTGGTGACGCGCGGGGCGTACTCGCTCATCTCGGCCGGGCTGTTGATGGCCTCGTCCATGACCGCGAGGATCGTCGCGCGGGCGTCGTGCGCCTGCTGCAGGGCGGCGGCCAGCACGTCCGACGGGATGCCGTCGAGCTTGGTGTCGAGCTGCAGCGCGGTGACGAACTCCGGCGTGCCGGCGACCTTGAAGTCCATGTCACCGAACGCGTCCTCGGCGCCGAGGATGTCGGTCAGCGTCACGTACTGGGTCTTGCCGTCGACCTCGTCGGAGATGAGGCCCATGGCGATGCCGGCCACGTGCGCCTTCAGCGGCACACCGGCGCTGAGCAGGGCCAGCGTCGAGGCGCAGACCGAGCCCATCGAGGTGGAGCCGTTGGAGCTCAGCGCCTCGGAGACCTGGCGGATCGCGTACGGGAACTCCTCGCGCGTCGGCAGCACCGGCACCAGGGCCCGCTCGGCGAGCGCGCCGTGACCGATCTCGCGACGCTTCGGCGAACCCACCCGGCCGGTCTCACCTGTCGAGTACGGCGGGAAGTTGTAGTTGTGCATGTAGCGCTTGGACTTCTCGGGAGCGAGGGTGTCCAGCGACTGCTCGAGGCGGAGCATGTTCAGCGTGGTGACGCCCAGGATCTGGGTCTCGCCGCGCTCGAACAGCGCCGAGCCGTGCACCCGGGGCAGGATGCCGACCTCGGCGGACAGCGGCCGGATGTCGCGCGGGCCGCGGCCGTCCATCCGGACCTGGTCCCGCAGCACGCGGTTGCGCACCTCGGACTTGGTGACCGAGCGGAACGCGGCGCTGAGCTCCTTTTCGCGGCCCTCGAACTGCGGGCCGACGGCCTCGAGCACCTTGGCCTTGACGCGGTCCAGGGCCTCCTCGCGGTCCGCCTTCTGGACGATCTTCAGCGCCTCGGCGAGCTCACCGCTGGCGGCGGTGGAGACGGCCGCGTAGACGTCGTCCTGGTAGTCCAGGAAGACCGGGAACTCCTGCACCGGCTTGGCGGCGACCTCGGCCAGCTCGCTCTGCGCGCGGCACAGCTCGCGGATGGCCGGCTTGGCGGCCTCGAGGCCGCTGGCGACGACCTCCTCGGTCGGCGCGACGGCGCCGGCCTGGATCAGCTTGATCGCGTGCGGGGTGGCCTCGGCCTCGACCATCATGATCGCGACGTCACCGTCGGCGAGCACGCGGCCGGCGACGACCATGTCGAAGGTGGCCCGCTCGAGCTCCTCCAGGGTCGGGAACGCGACCCACTGGCCCTCGACGTGCGCGACGCGGGTGGAGCCGACCGGGCCGCTGAACGGCAGGCCGGAGAGCTTGGTGGACATCGAGGCGCCGTTCATGGCGACGACGTCGTACGGGTGCTGCGGGTCGAGCGCGAGGATGGTCTCGACGACCTGGACCTCGTTGCGCAGGCCCTTGGTGAACGACGGGCGCAGCGGCCGGTCGATCAGGCGGCAGGTGAGGATGGCGTCCTCGCTGGGACGGCCCTCCCGCCGGAAGAACGAGCCGGGGATGCGGCCCACGGCGTACATCCGCTCCTCGACGTCGACCGTCAGCGGGAAGAAGTCGAAGTGCTCCTTCGGCGTCTTGCCGGCGGTGGTCGCGGAGAGCACGGTGGTCTCGCCCAGCTGGACGATGACCGAGCCGGCGGCCTGGCGGGCCAGCTTGCCGGTGGAGAAGGTCACCTCGCGGGTCCCGAAGGATCCGTTGTCGATGACGGCGGTACGAGATTCGGTGCCGAGAGCTTTCTGCTCAGACATGTAGTGCGGTACTCCTTCGTCGAGGACCCGGCGGGTTCACACAGCGCGGAAGAGGCTGGCCGGTCTTCGATCGAAGTGCCCGAGATCATCTGCTCGGGAACCACTACCGAGGACCGGGGCCGGTGGCCTGGTGCCGCGCGGGTCCGTGGGGTAAAGCTCGGGGGAGCGACCAAGGCGGCCGCTCCCCCATCAAGTCAGCGGCGCAGGCCGAGACGCTCGATCAGCGTCCGGTAGCGCGCGATGTCCTTCTTGTGGACGTAGTTCAGCAGGCGGCGGCGACGGCCGACCAGCAGCAGCAGACCACGACGGCTGTGGTGGTCGTGCTTGTGCACCTTCAGGTGCTCGGTCAGGTCGGCGATCCGCTTGGTGAGCATCGCGACCTGCACCTCGGGCGACCCGGTGTCACCCTCGAGGGTCGCGTACTCGGTCATGATCTTGGTCTTGGTCTCTTGGTCGAGCGCCATGTTCTCCGTGATTCTGTGTTGCCGATTTCATACGGTGTCTCACCCGGAAGGGGGCGAGCTCGCGGCCCGCGGCGTCGGGCAGGCAGGCGAGTCCGGTCGTCGGAATAGCCGACGTCACGGCAAGCTTATCAGCCCCCGGTCCAACCGCCCCGCCACCGCCCTTGACCGGACTGAAGGCTCCGTCAGGTCGAGGGCTGGCCGAGCACGCTCCGGGTCTGCTCGACGTCCTCGCGGATCTGCGCGACGAGCGGCTCGATCCCGGTATAGACGCGCTGTTCGCGCAGGTGGGCGACGAAGTCCAGGCTGACCCGCTCGCCGTACAGGTCGCCGGCGAAGTCCAGCACGTAGGCCTCGACGCGGCGCTCGCGGCCGGAGAAGGTGGGGTTGGTGCCGACCGACACCGCGGCCGGCCGCGGACCGCCGTGCTTGCCGCCCCGCACCAGCCACGCCGCGTAGACACCGTCGGCCGGGATGGCCGCATACCGGTGGCACATCAGGTTGGCGGTGGGGAAGCCCAACTCCCGGCCGCGCTGGTCGCCGCGGACGACCACGCCGGCCAGCCGGTGCGGCCGGCCGAGAGCGGCGGCCGCGGCCGAGACGTCCCCGGCGTCGACACAACTGCGAATGTATGTGGACGAGAAGACCAGCCCCTCCTCCGCCACCAGCGGCGCCTCCTCGACCGTGAAGCCGAAGGCGCGCCCCAGCCGGGTGAGCATGGCCAGGTCGCCGGCCGCCCGGTGGCCGAAGCGGAAGTTGTCCCCCTCCACGACGACCGCGGCGTGCAGCGCGTCGACCAGCACGTCGTGCACGAAGGCCTCCGCGCTGAGCTGGGAGAACGCCGGCGTGAACGGCACCACGCAGAGGGCGTCGACGCCGAGTTGCTCGATCAGCTCGGCCTTGCGCACCGGCTCGCTCAGCACGGCCGGGTGCGAGCCGGGCCGGACCACCTCGGCGGGATGCGGGTCGAAGGTCACGACGACCGACTGCAGCCCGAGATCGCGGGCGCGCTTCACCGTGTGCCCGATGATCGCCTGGTGGCCGCGGTGCACGCCGTCGAAGACACCGATGGTCACCACCGACCGGCCGAACCCGCCCGGTACGGACTCGTACCCGCGCCACCGCTGCATCCCACTTACCTCTCTGAGAGTCCCGGGCTAAGCGTATCGGTCTGCACGACTGCCTGAAACGCTACAGTTAGTCCCGATATGCGCGCTGACTGGAGCCCTCTCGTCCTCCTCGCGGCCGAGTTCACCTTCGCCGTGCTCTTCCTCCGCGCCCTCCTCGGCTTCCTGCGCCGCCGCGACCCGTTGCAGCGCGACGTCACGCTGGTGTTCGCGCCCTGCACCGTGCTGTTCTGCGTCGACATCACCCGGCGGATCAACGGTGAGTCCCTGCCCGGGTGGGTCAGCGTGGTCTCGTTGACGGCGTTGCTCGCCCAGCCGTATCTCACCGTCCGGCTCGCCGCCCGGCTGCGCTCGGTGCCGGCCTGGCTGCAGCGGACGGTCCTGCTCGTGCTCACCGCGGTCGCCGGCTGGCTCGCCTTCGCGCCGCGCCCGCTGCTCCCGGCCCAGTTGCTCACCGCGGTGACCGCCTTCCTGGCCACCGAGCTCATCGCCGCGGCGCTGCTGTTCGGCAAGGCCCGCACCCGGACCGGCGCGAACCGCGCC
This sequence comes from Actinoplanes sp. ATCC 53533, assembly GCF_003947245.1. Taxonomy (NCBI): domain Bacteria; kingdom Bacillati; phylum Actinomycetota; class Actinomycetes; order Micromonosporales; family Micromonosporaceae; genus Actinoplanes; species Actinoplanes sp. ATCC 53533. The sequence continues at coordinate 31,129 of NZ_QHHV01000091.1, forward strand.
CGGCTGATGATCGCGTCCGGCGCCACCGTCGCCTTCGGCCTGATGATCGTGCTGATCGGCATCGGCTCGATGCCGGACACCAGCCCCGCGTTCGACACCGCGAACCGGGTGCTGGCGCTGGTCAGCGGGTTCGGCTACCTGGTCGCCTTCGTGCCGCCCCGCGCGCTGCGCCGGATCTTCTCCGCCTCGGCCGCCCAGTCCGTCACCGAGCGGCTGCTGCGCGCGCCGGCCGAGTCCGCCGAGCAGGTCTGGCAGATCTACGCCGACATCATGCGGGTGCAGACCGGCACCGACGCGGTCACGGTGCTCATGCCGTGTGCCGACGGCATGCTGGCCCCGGCCGCCTACGCCGGTCCCCCGGTGCGGATCCCCGACGAGCTCGGCTTCGCCGACGTCACCGCGCTGATCCGGGCCGGCCAGCCCGCCCGGCTGCGCGACAGCGACACGGCGCTGGTCGTGCACTACGGCGACGACCTCGGCGACGACTTCGTGACCGTGCTGAGCATGCCGGTGCCGCCGGACGCCGAGGGCGCGGTGCTGCTGTTCAACCGCCACCGCAGCCTGTTCAGCGACGACGACCTGCGGCTGCTGGCCGCGCTCGGCGGCCAGGCCGGCATCCTGGCCGAACGCCAGGCGGTCACCTCCGCGCACCGCCGGATGGCCGCCGAGCTCAGCACCTCCGTCGAGGCGCTGACCCGGGCCAGCCAGGCGAAGAGCTCGTTCCTGGCGAACATGAGCCACGAGCTGCGCACGCCGCTCAACGCGATCATCGGCTTCAGCGACCTGATGCGGCTGGAGGACCCCGACGGCGACCGGCGCCGGGTCCCCGCCGAATGGGTCGACCACATCCACACCAGCGGCCGGCACCTGCTCGGCCTGATCAACGACATCCTCGACCTGGCCAAGGTCGAGGCCGGCCGGCTGGACCTGCGGCTCGCGCCGCTGCGGGTCGACACCGCGGTGACCGAGCTGCTGACCGGCCTGTCGCCGCTGCTGACCACCAAGCACCTCACCGTCACGACGGCGCTGCCGGAGACGACCGCGCTGGCCGACCGGGTCCGGTTCCGGCAGATCGTGGAGAACCTGCTCTCCAACGCGATCAAGTTCACCCCCGAGGGCGGCGAGATCGCCGTCTCGGCCATCCCGGCCGACGACGTCGTCGAGCTGACCGTCGCCGACACCGGCGTGGGGATCGCCGAGGCGGACCTGGAACGGGTCTTCGAAGAGTTCCAGCAGGTCGGCGACCCGGACCGGCACCGGGCGGGCACCGGCCTCGGGCTCGCGCTGACCAAGCGGCTGGTCGAGGCGCACGGCGGCGAGATCGCCCTGGTCTCGACCCTGGGCAAGGGCAGTGCCTTCACCGTACGGCTGCCGGCCGCGCCGCTCCTGCAGCTCGACCAGGGGCCCGCCGCGGGCGCCCGGGTGCTGCTGATCGAGGACGACCCGCAGTCCGCGGAGTTGCTCACCACCCAGCTCATCGGCGCGGGTTACCACGTCGACGTGGCCGGAACCGGCGAGGCGGGCCTGACCGCGGCCGGCGCCTACCCGCCCGACGCGATCGTGCTCGACGTCGCCCTGCCCGGCATCGACGGCTTCGAGGTCATCCGCCGGCTCAAGGCCGATCGCCGGCTCGCCGACATCCCGGTCTTCTTCGCCACGATCATCGACGAACGCCAGGCCGGCCTGGCGCTGGGCGCGGACGACTACTTCGTCAAGCCGGTCGACCAGGCCGCGCTGGTCGGTGCGCTGGCCCGCAAGATCGCACACCGGCCCGTGCCCCGGGTGCTGGTCGTCGACCACGACGACGAGATCCGGCAGGCGATCGAGGACGGCCTGCGCGCGGGCGGCGCCGACGTGGTGGCCTGCGCCGACGGCCGCGACGGCCTGACCCTGAGCCGCGAGAGCCACTTCGACCTGATCGTCTGCGACATGCAGTCGCCGGAAGTAGACGGCTTCAGCCTGCTGGCCGCCATCGAGCAGGACCCGGCCACCCGGCACACCCCGGTCCTGGGCCTGACCACGGCGGCCGGGGTGAAACGCCAGCCCGGCGACGCCGCCCCGCTGGTCGCCACGGCGATGGCCGGCGGCGTGGTCGCGACCGCGATGGCCGGCGGGGCCGGCTGGGAGACCCTGGCACCGCTGCTCGGCGGGTCCGGAACCGCTGCGAAGGACAATAAGGAGTAGCCGTGACGGCCGAGAACCCACGCATCCTGCTGGTCGAGGACGAGGAGCTGAACCGGACCCTGGTCAAGGCGGTGCTCGCCCGCGCCCAGATCGCGACCGTCCGCGAGGCCGAGGTGGTGGACGCGTCGACCCTGGCGACCGCGCGCGAACGGCTGGGCAGCGAGGACATCGACCTCGTCCTGCTCGACATGAACCTGCCGGACGGCAACGGGCTCAGCCTGGCGAGCGACCTGGCGGCGGGCACGGTCACCCCGGGCCGCTACCGCCCGTCGGTCATCGCGGTGACCGCGAGCGTGCTCCCCGAGGACCGCGCGGCGGCGCTGGAGGCGGGCTGCGACGGCTTCCTGGACAAGCCGTACGCGGCGGCGGACCTGGTCGCCACGGTCGCGGACCACCTGGCCCGGCGCCGATAGCAGCCGTCAGGCGGGCGCCAGGACGATCTCGGCGCGAGCCTTGCCGTCCCGCTCGGAGACGATAGCGAGCACGTCACCGTCGGCGTTGAAGACCGCGTACGGGCCCTCGATGCCGACCGGCGCGAGCGGCCCGCCGTGGCTGAGCACCCGGGTCTCCTCGGCGTCGGCCTCGCGCTGCGGGAAGGCCCGCCGAGCGGCCGCGGCCATCGGCAGCGAGATCACGTCGGGCGCGCGTTCCTCCAGCTCCGCGAGCGTGGCGGCCTCGGCCAGGGTGAGCTCACCGACCGCGGTCCGGCGCAGCGCGGTCAGATGCCCGCCGACACCGAGGGTACGGCCCAGGTCCCGCGCGATGGCCCGGATGTAGGTGCCGCTGGAGCAGGTGACGTCGATGTCCACATCGACGAAGTCGGCATCGGCCGGCCGCCGGACGGCGAGCACCTCGAGGCGCGAGACGGTGACCTTGCGGGCGGCGAGCTCGACCTCCTCGCCGTCACGAACCCGCTTGTAGGCACGCTGGCCGTCGACCTTGATGGCACTGACGGCGCTCGGCACCTGCTCGATCTCACCCGTCTGGGCGGCGAGCCCGGCCCGAACCGCATCATCGGTGACGCCACCGGTGGAAACGGTGGCGGTAACCTCACCCTCGGCGTCGTCGGTGATGGTGGTCTGCCCCAGCCGGATGGTCGCGGTGTAGCTCTTGCCGGACCCGATCACGTAGGTGAGCAGCCGGGTGGCACGGTTGACCCCGATGATGAGCACGCCGGTGGCCATCGGATCGAGGGTGCCACCATGGCCGACCCGGCGGGTCTTGGCCAGCCTCCTGATCCGGGCGACCACGTCGTGGGAGGTCATCCCGGCCGGCTTGTCCACAACGATGAGCCCATCCACGTTCACGTGCTCACCCAACCAGACCGGCCCAGGCGAGCTCCCCGCGGGCCCGCCCCGGGACGACCCGCGGTCACGCCGGGATCAACCCGCGCGGCCAGGCCGGGATCAACCCGCACGGCCAACCCGGAGTCAGCGCACGCGACCAACCCGGGATCAGCCCACGTGGCCAGGCCGGGATCAGGCCGGGGTTAGGTTGCCGGCCACCCGCTGCAGCAGCGTTACCAGGGTGACGTAGTCCTGCTCGGACAGGCCGTCGGTGACCCGGGCGCGGAAGGCACGCACGCGCCCGGCGACCCGATCGTGCGCGACGCGTCCATCCGCGGTGAGCCGGACCGCCACCACGGCCGGCTCATCGGGGAGCTCGGCCGCCCAGCCGCGACGGATCACTTCGTCGAGCTGCGGGCGGACCGTCGTGTCGAAAGGGGCGAGCGCCGCGTCGAGGTCCGCGCGTGTGGTGGCTCCCCGGGCCAGGGTGGTCAGGATCTGCCAGTGCCGCCTGGTCAGCCCCTCGTCGGCGAGGAGCCGGCCGAAGTCAGCCTCGATGCGGCGGTCGATCTCTTTGATCCAGAAGCCCATCGGGCGCATGACCCACCTCCATCGCATGTCAAATTACATCTAGTTGTACATTAACATGCATGGAGTGGAACGAACCCCTGGCCGCGATCGAGCGAGCGATGATCACCATCCGGCGCAGCCAGAGCCGCCGGGCGTTGAGCCGGCTCACCCCACCGGGCGATCAGACGGTCTTCGGCGTGCTGGACGCGCTGGAGGAAATCGGCCGCCCCGCGACGGTCGGCGAGGTGGGCGCCGCTACGGGTGTCGACCAGCCGCGGGCCAGCCGGCTCGTCGGACGGGCGGTCGACCAGGGCCTCGTGGTCCGGCAGGCCGACCAGAGCGACGGCAGGCGCACGCTGCTCGCCCTCACCGGCGAGGGCCAGGCCCACCTCGCCGCCGCACATCACTCCCGGCAGCAGGTCTTCGCCCGCGCGATGGCGAACTGGCCGGCCGAGGACACCGCGGCCTTCGCCCGGCTACTCACGTCCTTCACCACGTCGCTCGGGGCCTTGACCAGCCAACCCGACTGACTCACCCCAGCGCTTCAAGGTCGGCCAGGACCGTCTGCGCGCAACAGGCTGTTTCCAGCCCCCATGACGCGGTTTGCTGAATCTTGGCAGGCAAGGGCGCCGATGAAACTTCCGCAAGTCCTTACGTGCTGCGCCGCCAAACGCCCGGGTCGTGGGCGTTATGCCGGGCATTTCGGACAAGGATGCTCCGGCTGAGTCTCGGCCGCCCGGCGTGGGCCGGTGATGTGCCACGGCACAAGCAGGAGCAGCGGCAAGCAGGAGCAGCGGCAAGAACCGGTCTACCGGGTCGCGCCGAGCACGGCCCAGCCCGCCCCGCGCCACCGCACCAGCAGGAACACCAGCCGAATCAACGTGAACAAGGCCAGGCCGAACCACACCCCCGACAAACCCCAACCCAACCCGTACGCCAGCCAGATCGCCGGGAGGAAGCCGAGCAGCGCCGCGGCCAGCGTCATCGTGCGCAAGTAGCCGACATCGCCCGCGCCGATCAGGACGCCGTCCAGGGCGTAGACCACTCCGGCGAACGGCAGCATGCCCACGAACCACGGCCAGACGATCGCCGCCTGCTCGTGGACCGCCTGGTCGCTTGTGAACCAGCCTGGCACCACCCCGGCGCCCGCCGCCGCCAGGGCCGCGAAGCCCACCCCGGCCACCGCGCCGACCGCCGTGACCCGTCGGGCCACCTCGCGTGCCGCGGTGGCGTCGCCGGCGCCCAGGGCCGCGCCGACCAGTGACTGGGCCGCGATCGCCACCGCGTCCAGGGCCAGCGCGCAAAAGAACCAGAGTTGCAGGCCGATCTGGTGGGCGCCGACCGCCGCGACCCCGAACCGGGCCGCCACCGCGGTCGCCGAGAGCCAGCAGGCCTGGAACGCCGCGCCACGGATCAGCAGGTCACGGCCGAGGAAGAGCTGGTCGGCGATGACCGCCGGGCTGGGGCGCAGCGGTGCCCGTTCGCGGATCACCGCCCAGAGGAAGAGGCCGCCGGACAGCGACTGGGCGATGACGTTGGCCACCGCCGAGCCGGTCAGGCCCCAGCCGGCCGGGTAGACGAGCAGCGGGCACAGCACCGCGGAGAGCACGTTCGCGCCGAGGACGTAGCACAGCGGGCGCCGGGTCTCCTGCACCCCGCGCATCCAGCCGTTGCCGGCCGCGGCGAGCAGCAGGCCGGGGATGCCGAGGGAGGCGATGCGCAGCCAGCCCGCGGCGGCCTCGGCGGCTGCCGGGTCGGCGGCGAGGGCGCGGGTGAGCGGCGTGGCGAAGAGCTGGGCGAGCACGACCAGCAGCGCGCCGGTGGCCAGCGCCAGCCAGGTTGCCTGGACGCCCTCGGCGACGGCCGCGGCGCGGTCACCCGCGCCGAAGCGGCGGGCCGCCCGGCCGGTTGTGCCGTACGCCATCAGCGTGCCGAACCAGACGGCCACCGACATCACCGTGCCGCCGACGGCGACCGCCGCGAGCGGCACCTGGCCGAGGTGGCCCACCACCGCGGTGTCGACCAGGACGTACAACGGCTCGGCGGCCAGGACGACCAGCGCGGGCAGGGCCAGGGCGGCGATGCGGCGCGTGAGGGTGCCTTGGTCAGCGGGCTGCGGGCAGGCTCATAGGTGGTCATGATGCCCGCCGAGCCGTAAGGGGCGCAATGCGCCCGGACTACTTACTTACTGGCGCGTGTCCATCGACGTCTGCAGCGCGCGGCGGGCCTGCTCGCGGGCGTCGTCGGACGGCTGGGGCTTGGGCTTGGCAGCCATGATCGTGGTCCTTCCACGGCGGGACGGGTGCAGCGGCACCCACTGATCGATCGAGCGGCGTGTCGCAGAGGGCCGGTCCGGGATCGCCGGACGGGTGGCGGGGCGACACAGCCCGGGATGGTGGACCCGGGTGGCTCGAGGCTGCTGCGGCGGTCGGTGGTAGCGCCCGTGCAGAAACCAAATCACCGTTAACTCAAACTATCGTTCAGTCTCGCTGGATGCCCCTCGGATCCCGCAGAGCGGGACGCGGATCAACGACAAAAGGCCGGCCCGCAGGCCGGCCTTTTGCAGCAGTTACTAGGGAATAAGGTGATTCTCCAGCTCGTCGCGGACCGCCGAGACGACCTCCCCGGGGGTGCCGTAGCCGGTGAATCCCGCGGCCAGCCGGTGCCCGCCGCCGCCCAGGGCGACCGCGACCGCGCTCATGTCGACCGCGCCCTTGCTGCGCAGCGACACCGCCCACTCGCGCTCGGCGAGCTGCTTGACCACCACGGAGACGTCCACCTCGGCCACGCACCGGACCGGGTCGATGAGCGCGTCCAGGACGTACGGCCGCTGCCCGTGCCGCTCCAGGTCGTCGAGCGTCGCGTAGGTCCACACCATGCCGTGCCCGGCCGCCGCCGTGGGATCGAGCTGCGCCCGGCTCAGCACGTCGGCGGAGAGCTTCATGGCGCCGAACGGGCGGCTGTCGAAGACCCGCCGGGAGATCTCCCCCGGGCGCAGGCCGGTGGCGATCAGCCGGGCGGCCATCTCGTGCACCCGCGGCGTGGTCATGTCGAAGCGGAACGAGCCGGTGTCCGTGGCCAGCGCCACGTACAGGCACTCGGCGATCTCCGCGTCCAGCGGCACGCCGAGCTCGCGCAGCAGCTCCTCGGCGACCACCGAGGTGGCGGCCGCGCCGGCGTCGACCAGGTTGATGCCCGCGAAGCCGGTGTTGGACGCGTGGTGGTCCAGGGCGATCGTGGCCCGGGCCCGGGACAGCCGGTCGGCCAGCTCCCCGAGCCGGGACACGGCGGCCACGTCGAAGACGATCACCAGATCCGGGTCCGCCTCCGCCTGCTCCTCGGCGACCAGCAGGTCGAGGCCGGGCAGCTCGGCGAACGGCTCGGGGATCTCGAACGGGCCGGGGAACGTGGCCTGCAGCCCGGCCACGCCGAGCCGGCGCAGTCCCAGCCCGAAGCCGAGCATGCTGCCCAGCGCGTCGCCGTCCGGGTTGACGTGACAGATCAACAGCACCCGGCCGGTCGCGAGCGCACGAATCGTCGCAGCGGCCGCCGCGAGGCCGGCTGTCGCGGGCACTCCCTCCGAGACGGTGACCGCCTCGGTCACCCCTGGTCCTCGCGGGCACCGACCCGCTCGTCGGCTTCGTCGCCGTCGTCGTCATCGTCGTCGGCCTTGTACGGGTCCGGGTCGCCGGCATATTGCTTGCCGGCGGCCAGCCGCTGCACCTCGGCGTCGCGGTGCCGGGCCGCCTCCAGCAGATCGTCGATCTCCTTGACGTTGTCCAGGACGTTGTCCAGGACGAACGTCAGGCTCGGCGAGTGCCGCAGGCCCAGGGCGTGACCGACCCTGGTGCGCAGCATGCCCTTGGCGCTGTCCAGCGCCGCAGCGGTCGCGGCCTGTTCGGTCTGATCACCGAGCACGGTGTAGTAGACGTGGGCGTCGCGCAGATCACCCGTGATCCGGGCGTCCGTCACCGTCACCATGCCGAGCCGGGGATCCTTGATCTCTCGCACCAGCGATGCCACCAGCTCGCGGATCCGCTCCGCGTGCCGACGCGTCTTGGCCGGGTCCGACATATCGCCCACCTCCGACAACCGTGCCTCCGGGGCGAAGCAGCCCCGCCCAACGTCTGAAGCCTACCCATGACCGCTGTGGCCCGAACGCCCCGTCGGTCCGTCACCCAGCCGGGCCGCGAACAGGACCGATCATGCGGGCTCAGTCCTCGTCGCCGTGTAGCCGGCGCCTCACCGAGAGCAGTTCGATCTCGGGCCGGCCGGCCATCTGGTGCTCGCACGTGTCGATCACCGCGCGCGCCTGGGCCGGCTCGGCGGCCACCACGGCGACCCCGATCTGGGCCCGCCCGTGCAGGTCGTGGTCGCCGACCTCGGCGACGCTGACCTCGTATTTGCGCAGCATCGCGATGATCGGCCGCAGGTAGGAACGTTTGTGCTTGAGCGAACGCGAGTCGCCGGGCAGCAGCAGGTCGAAGAGTGCAGTCTCGATATACATCAACGAGCGAGGATACTCGCGCCGCCCGCGAAGCTCAGCCGGATTTCCGGGCCACCACGACGTCACGCTCGATGCCCTGGTCGACCCGGTGGCTCAGCTCCTCGTACGGGACCAGCGCCAGACCGTTGGCGACCAGGATGTCCTCGGCCAGCTCACGCCGGGCGACCTTGGAGTTCCAGGACAGGCCGATGGCGCCACCGGGGCGCAGCAGGTTGACCCACTGCGGCACCGCGCGCTCCAGCAGGTCCAGCGGGCGCCGGGACATGCCGCCCTCGTCCTCGTAGCTGGCGTGCGCGACCCCGTACGGCAGGTCGACGACCAGCACGTCCACGCAGTTGGCCCGGAGCAGGCCGTCGAGCTGGGTGGTGTCGGCGTTGAGCATCGTGACCTTCTGCACAGCGCCGGCCTTGTGGTCCTCCTTGCTCGCCGCCATCGTGATCTCCATCCGGCGGGCGGCCTTGCGGCCCTGCCGGCGGACCGGGTTCAGCTCGGCGGTGTGCTTGAGGCGCTTGCGCTTGAGCCAGGTCTGCAGGAACAGCTTGTACGCCTCGACGTCCTTGCCGTCGAGCTCCACGCCGACGGCGTCGTAGCCGTACATCAGCGCCTGGTTGAGGGTGGTGCCACGGCCGGCCAGGAAGTCGCCGACGATCAGGTGGCCGTCGAGCATCCGGCGGGCCGAGGCGGACCCCAGCAGGGTGAGGTTGAGCAGGAGCTTGGTGAACTGCTCGTTGGTCTTGCCGGCGTACTTCGGGATGGTGATCAGGTCGCTGTCGTACCGGGCCAGCGGGGTCATCTCCAGCGGCCGCAGCAGGTCGTCACCGGCCCGCTCGAACAGGGCGTAGGCCGCCGACATGTTCGACAGGTAGGCGACGTCCCGGGGCTGGAGGTCCGCGGTGAAGGTCAGATACTCCACGCCGCCGATCCGGGTGGCGTCGATCTCCGCCACCTCGGACGAGAGCACAGGCCGGAAGGCAGCCAGCTCCGCCCGGGAGAGGCGGCCGGCCTGGTCGGCGTAGACGCGGTTGGCGGAGGGCGCGAGGAGCAGGGCGTACCGGGACATGGTCGTCATCCTCCCAGCCGGGTCCGGCGGGAAAGACGACGGCCCCCGGCGCCGAAGCGCCGGGGGCCGTCTGCCGGGGTTGTTGTTACGCCCGCGGCTTCTCACGCATCTCGAACGTCTCGATCACGTCGCCCGGCTGCGGCGACCCGAAACCGCTCAAGGTCAGACCACACTCGAAGCCCTCGCGGACCTCGGTGGCGTCGTCCTTGAACCGCTTCAGCGAGCTGATCGTGACGTTGTCCGCCACCACGGTGCCCTCGCGCAGGATGCGCGCCTTGGCGTTGCGGCGGATGAGGCCCGAGCGGACCATACAGCCGGCGATGAGACCGATCTTGGACGAGCGGAACACCTCGCGGATCTCCGCCGTGCCCTGCTCGACCTCCTCGAACTCCGGCTTGAGCAGGCCCTTGAGGGCTGCCTCGATCTCCTCGATGGCCTGGTAGATGACGCTGTAGTAGCGGATCTCCACGCCGGCGCGGTCGGCCATCTCCTTGACCTTGTTGCTGGCCCGGACATTGAAGCCGATGATCGTGGCGGTCTGGTCCGAGGACGCCGACGCCAGGTTGACGTCGCTCTCGGTGATCGCACCGACGCCGCGGTGGATGACCTTGAGCTGCACCTCGTCCGGAATCTCGATCTTGAACAGCGCGT
>NZ_QHHV01000092.1:0-38632 GCF_003947245.1 Actinoplanes sp. ATCC 53533
GTGAAGCAGGAGATGAAGAAGATCCTCGCCGAGATCCAGTCCGGCGAATTCACCAAGGCGCTTATCGCCGACGACGAGGCGGGTGGCCCGGCCCTGGCGCAATACCGCAAGGAAGGCGCCGAGCACCCCATCGAGGTCACCGGCAAGAAGCTGCGCGACATGATGAGCTGGGTCGACCGCCCGATCACCGAAACAGCCTGACGCTTATGGCCGGCAGACGCCGGGTCGCAGTGCCGCAAGGCGCCGCGATCCGGCGTTTTGCGTAGCCATTCGACTACTTGAAACATAGGCGTTACGTCCCGCTTACCAAACCGGCCGTCGACATCGAATTGTGCACTGTTCGGGCGCTCTGGAGTGGACAGCAGCAGGTAGATTCGCCGCATGCGACTGGCTGATTCTTTCCGGAGCGAGCGCTTCGGCGCGGTCCGGATTCATGAGCTGCAGAGGGTGATCGAGCTCGACTCGGGCGCCCTGCATGAGGCCTTTTCGGCGGGCAGTCGAGTCGTGCCCCCGGAAGCCTTACGCGCGGTTGAATCGCAAATGGTAATCGTCGTGCCGTGTATGAATGAGTCACGAAGCGTCATCGAGGGCGTGCTCTCCGGAATTCCCCACGACTGTCTCATTGTCCTGGTCTCCAACAGCGACAAGCTGCCGGTGGACCGATACGAGATCGAGGCGCAGACCCTCGAGCAGTTCTGCCGGCTGGCCGGGCGCTCGGCGATCAGCGTGCATCAGAAAGACCCCGGACTGGCCGCCGCATTCAAGGCCGCCGGGATGGAGGAACTGATCGGCGAGGACGGTCTGGTCCGCGCCGGCAAGGGCGAGGCCATGCTGATCGGGATGGCCCTGGCCGCGATGTCGGGCCGGCGCTACCTCGGCTACGTCGACGCCGACAACTACGTGCCGGGCGCGGTCCACGAATACTGCAAGGCCTACGCCGCCGGGCTGTGGCTGGCCGACAGCCCGTACTCGATGGTCCGGATCTCCTGGCACTCCAAGCCGAAGCTGCGCGACGGGCGGCTGTTCTTCAGCCGCCGGGGCCGCAGCTCCGAGATCACCAACGAGTGGCTCAACCGCTTCCTCGCCGAGTATTCGGGCTTCGGCACCGAGGTCATCGCCACCGGCAACGCGGGCGAGCACGCGATGACCCTGGACCTGGGCCTGAAGCTGCGGCTGGCCGGCGGCTTCGCGGTCGAGCCGTACGAGTACATGGACCTGTTCGAGCAGTTCGGCGGCATCCTGGAGAGCGCCAGCCCGGACGTGATGGCCAGCTCGGTGCCGGTGCTGCAGATCGAGACCCGCAACCCGCACTTCCACGACAACAAGGGCGAGGAACACGTGCAGGGCATGCGGATGCAGGCCCTGAACGTCGTGTACCACTCGCCGGTCACGCTGCCCTCGGTGCGCCAGGCGATCATCGACTTCATGGTGGCGCAGGGTGCTCTCGAGGTCGGCCAGGAACCGCCACGCGAGCGGGTCTACCCGCCGGTGGGCAGCCTGGACCTGGAACTGCTCTACGACGGTCTGGACGCGGAGGCGCTGTCCTTCCGCCAGTTCGACGGCCGGGCGTCAGCCGGGTATCCGGCGGCGCCCCCAATCGAGCGGCACGCCATCCCTCGCCTCAGCGTCTGACGGTCTGGGTCGGCGATCTTGTCTCGCCCGGATGAGTTTCAGGAGCTCACCCCGGACGACACCGGCCGGGGGAGATCTCGTGCCAGTGTGGTGCGGAGTTGAGGCTTTTGCGAGGTCCTTCGGTGAGCCGCTGTCAGGTGCCTGAGCTGACGGTGCCATACCGGGGTATTTCGGGTGGGGATGCTCGGGCTGAGTCTCGGCCGCCCGGCGTTGGCCGATGACGATTGGGAGCCGCTACGGGTTCGCCGGCCAGCTACCGCGACACGGACACGCCGAGGTCAAGTGATCCGCAGTGGGGCCGAGCCATCTCCAACGTCTTCCGGCCCCGACAAGTTGGCCACTCCTGCCGGGACGGGGTCAGCCTCGGCGTGCCCGCTTCCCGATGGATCTCCAGCTGGCCGCCACTCTGCACTTCCTACTGGCGTGGTGGGTCCTGCGGAGGCGGCAGGTCGGCAGGCCGGATCTGCTCAGTGGGCGCCTGCTGGGCGGCAGCGAGCGGCACCGGCGCCGGCTGATCCTCGACCGGCGTCCACGATCCCTCGGGCTGTGCTGCCTGCGACTGCACCGCCTCGGCCGGGATGCCTTCGGCGGAGATCGGCTGGCTCCCGGCCGGTATCGCGGCATTCTCGGCCGGCACCAGGGCGCCCTCGGCTTGTGCCGCAGTGTTCTCGGCTTGTGCCGCAGTGTTGTCGGTCTGGGCTGGGAGCGCTGGGAACGGCTGGACAGGGGCGGCTGGGAAGGGCTGGGCCGGGGAGGTGGGGAAGGGCTGGGCTGGGGCCTGCTGGCCGGACCACGGCGGGACCGTGGCCTCGGGCCAGGCCTGCTGCGGCTGCTGGCCGGCCCATCCCTGCGCTTGCTGCGCCGGGTACTGGTACTGCGCCGGGTAGCCCGATTGAGGCAGATGGCCGGGCTGGGCGGTGTAGCCGGGTTGCGCGGGCTGCGCGGGCTGAGCGGGATGGCCGGGCTGGGCGGGTTGCGCGGGATGGCCGGGCTGGGTGGGCTGCGCGGGGTTGCCGGGCTGGGCGGGGTGGCCGGGCTGCGCGGTGTAGCCGGGCTGGGCGGGCTGGGCTGGATAGCCGGGCTGTGGCGGGTATTGCGGTTGTGGTGCGCCGGCCCACTGCTGTTGCGGTGTGGCGCCCCACTGCTGCTGTGGCTGCCCGTAGTGCCCCGGCCACTGCTGCGGGTGGGCCATCGGCGGGGTTTCCGTGGTGGTCAGCTCCTGCAGCCAGTCGCGCTCTGCCCGCGACCACACTCGGCGGGCCGCCAGGTAGGCCGGCCCGTGGCCGAGCAGCGGCACCAGCAGCACGCCGAGGCCGAGCACCAGCGCGACCATGCCCATCCGTAGCTCTTCGGTGTCGGGAGTGACCCCGGCCACGCCCGTAGCCAGCAGGATCAGGCCGGTGACGACGACCAGCAGGCCGACGACCATCGGCCCGATCGTGTTGCCGTCCCGCACGAACGACCAGGCGACCGCGACGACCAGCACGGCGCAGATGGCGGCGACCGCGGCGCCCAGCCCTCGGAGCGTGGCCTCGCCGATGCTGACCGAGAAGGCTTCGCCGGAGAACAGTGTCGCCATCGACAGGATGATCAGCGGCAGCGACAGCATGCCGAGCAGGGCGGTGGTGACGGCCACCCCGAATGGCACCCGCCGGGGTGGCTCGGGAATCTGGGAGCCGTGGTCCTCGTCGAGTTCCTCGGCGTCGGCAGGTGCTTCAGACATGCCGTGGAGGCTAGCGGCCCGGTGCGACAAAAGTCGGCTATCGATGCGGCGGGCGTGGTGCCGAAAACGTACCGGGAGGTTTCATACATGTGAGGCCGGTCACCTTGAGATGACATGCCGTAATGGTCGCGTCACGCCCTACGATCGCGGAAAGGCCGGCGGCCGGCCGCCTGCGAGACAACAACTGGAGACGTATGACTCCCGTGGTACTGATCGCCGAGGAACTGGCCCCCGCCGCCATCGACGTGCTGGCTTACGACTTCGACGTCCGCCATGTCGACGGCACGGACCGGCCGGCGCTGCTCGCCGCGCTGGCCGAGGCGGACGCCGTCATCGTGCGCAGCGCCACCCGGATCGACGCCGAGGCGGTCGGCGCCGCCCCGCACCTCAAGGTGATCGCCCGGGCCGGCGTCGGCCTCGACAACGTCGACATACCCGCCGCCACGGCGCGCGGCGTCATGGTGGTCAACGCGCCGACCTCCAACATCGTTTCGGCCGCCGAGCAGGCGATCGCGCTGCTGCTGGCCGTGGCCCGGCACACCGCCGACGCCAGCGCCGCGCTCAAGCGGGGCGAGTGGAAACGGGCGAAATACACCGGGGTCGAGGTGCAGGGCAAGATCGTCGGGGTGGTCGGGCTGGGGCGCATCGGCGTGCTGTTCGCGCAGCGGATGGCCGCGTTCGGGACCAGGCTGATCGCGTACGACCCGTACATCCAGCCGGCCCGGGCCGCGCACCTCGGTGTGCGGCTGGTCGGGCTGGACGAGTTGCTGCGGGAGAGCGACTTCATCTCGATCCACCTGCCGCGTACCCCGGAGACGGTCGGCCTGATCGGTGAGAAGGAGCTGGCCACGGTCAAGCCGGGGGTGCGCATCATCAACGCCGCCCGCGGCGGGCTCATCGACGAGCGGGCGCTGGCCGACGCGCTCGCCGAAGGCCGGGTCGCCGGGGCCGGCATCGACGTCTTCGTCACCGAGCCGACCACCGAGTCGCCGCTGTTCGCCTTCGACAACGTGGTGGTCACCCCGCACCTGGGCGCGTCCACCGCCGAGGCGCAGGACAAGGCCGGGCTGTCCGTGGCCCGCAGCGTCAAGCTGGCGCTGCAGGGCGAGTTCGTGCCCGACGCGGTGAACGTGCAAGCCGGCGGCGTGGTCGACGAGGACGTGCGGCCGCTGCTCGGGCTCGCCGAGCGGCTCGGCAAGGTCTTCACCGCGGTCGCGGGCGGCATCGCGGCCAGCGTGACCGTGGAGGTGCGCGGCGAGATCGTGTCGCACGACGTGGCGGTGCTCAAGCTGGCCGCCACCAAAGGCCTGTTCACCGCGGTGGTGGAGGAGCGGGTCACCTACGTCAACGCCCCGCAACTCGCGGCGGACCGCGGCGTCGAGGTCGAGCTGATCGTCGACCGCGAGGTCTCCGATCACCAAAACCTCGTGACGGTACGCGGAGCGCTGCCGGACGGGCGCACGGTCAGCGTGGCCGGCAGCGTCACGGGTACGGGCACCCGCGAGGCCCGCAAGCTCACCCAGGTCGACGAGTTCGACCTGGAGCTCGACGCGGGCGGCGTGCTGCTGTTCTTCCGCTACCCGGACCGGCCCGGCGTGGTCGGCGCGATCGGCACGATCCTCGGCGAGTCCGGGGTCAACATCGCGGCGATGCAGGTGGCCCGGCGTGAAGCCGGTGGCGAGGCGCTGATGGCGTTGACCGTCGACTCCTCGGTGGACGCGGAGCTGCTCTCGACGGTCGCGGCCGCGATCGGCTCGGCCCGGGGCAGCATCGCCGACCTGCGCGAGGACTGAGCCGCCTGCCCGAGTGCTGAGCCGCCTGCCCGAGTGCTGAGCCGCGCGTGCGAGGGCTGAGCCGATCTGCGTGGCCGGCCGATCTGCGTGGCCGGCCGATCTGCGTGGCCGGCCGGTCTGCGCGAGGGTCGGCCGATCTGCGTGACCAGCCGATCCGCGCGAGGGTCGGCCGATCCGCGCGAGGACTAACGAGTCTTGACCGGTGGGGGATACACGGTGCCGTCTTGCAGGTCGAGCAGGTCGAGATTGAGCTCACCGGCGAGTCGCTCGATCGTCTCGAGCACGGCGTCGGGGCAGTTCTCGTCCAGCCGCATCTGGATGTGGTCCGCCGCGGCGTGCAGCGGAGCGCTCGCCCAGGGTGAGCCGGAGAGCGTGGCCCGTGGCCCGCGGTCGGGATAGTTGCTGGTCAGGGCGTCATAGAAGGCGACGACGCGCGGATCGGCGGGGCGCTGTGGGTGCTCACCACGGGCGCACCGGGCGTTCGCGGCACGCACGTCATCCGGCATGTCCGTGTTGTCCATGGCCCACACCACGAGGTCAAAACTCACCGGCGCATGGTGCCATACCGCCGGGCGGTCGAGTCGGTTGTCGCCCCGACACGCGGGGGATGCGTCTTGCGCGACATTAGTCCGCATCGCTAGCGTTGGTCCTGCCGCACGGGCTATGCGGACGTGTCTTCGGGTGACACTTCCGCGGCTGCCCCGTGCGGTGATGCACCCCCGGCGGGCGCGAGCCACGCGTACCGGTCGTGACAGCCCCCGCGATCGTTGCCGCGATCGACGGGGGTTGTTCGCATCCCGGCCGTGGTGAAGCGTCCGGCCGTGGTGAAGCGCCCAGCCGTGAGGCAGCACGCATCTCAGGGCGATTTTCATCCATACTCTGGGACTGCTGTGTCAGAGATCGGGACGGCGGACTAGGGTCGAACGGTCGGACCGACTGAGGGAGTGGACGTGACGGTGGCGCGGATCGCGGTGGTGGCCGGCGACGGCATCGGAACCGAGGTGACCGCGCAGGCGCGCAAGGTGATCGAGGCCGTGCTCCCGCAGGTGGAGTTCGACGATTATGACCTCGGCGCCCGCTTCTACAACCGCACCCATGAGGTCCTGCCGCAGGCCATCCAGGACGAGTTGGCCGCCCACGACGCCATCCTGCTCGGTGCCATCGGCGACCCCAGCGTCCCGCCGGGCGTGCTCGAGCGTGGTCTGCTGCTCAAGCTGCGCTTCGACTTCGACCAGTATGTCAACCTGCGCCCGTCCCGGCTCTGGCCCGGCACGGTCAGCCCGCTCGTCGGCATCAAGCCCGGCGAGATCGACATGGTCGTCGTCCGCGAGGGCACCGAGGGTCTCTACGTCGGCGCCGGTGGCGTCCTGCACAAGGACACCCCCGCCGAGATCGCCACCGAGGAGAGCCTGAACACCCGGTTCGGCGTCGAGCGGGTCGTGCGCGACGCGTTCTCCCGGGCGCAGCGCCGCGAGCGACGGCATCTGACGCTCGTGCACAAGACCAACGTGCTCACCCACGCGGGCGGGCTCTGGGCGCGCGCCTTCGCCGCGGTCGCCGCCGAGTTCCCCGACGTCACCACGGAATATCAGCACATCGACGCCGCGAGCATGTTCATGGTGAGTAACCCGCAGCGGTTCGACGTGGTGGTGACCGACAACCTCTTCGGTGACATCCTCACCGACATCGCTGCCGCCGTCACCGGTGGCATCGGCATGGCCGCCAGCGGCTCCGTCAACCCGGAGCGCAAGTATCCGTCGACCTTCGAGCCGGTGCACGGCTCCGCGCCGGACATCGCCGGCCAGGGCATCGCCGACCCGGCGGCCGCCATCCTCTCCGCGTCGCTGCTGCTCGAACACCTCGGGCACCCCGACGAGGCCCGCCGAGTATCCGAGGCGGTCGCGGCCGAGGTCGCTTCCCGCACTCCGGGAGCGCCGCTGCGTACCGCCGAGGTCGGAGACCGGGTCGCCGCTACCGCGGCCGCCTGATCTCGCCCATCTTCGTCGTCCCACCGCCGAGCCGGCGCTCCGATAAGGCCGCCGAGCCGGCGCTCCAAGGCCGCTGACTCGGCGCCCCAAAGGCGGCCGAGCCGGTGCTCCAAGGCCGCTGAGCCGGCGCCCCAAAGGCGGCCGAGCCGGTGCTCCAAGGCCGCTGACTCGGCATCCCAAAGGCGGCCGCGCCAGCGCTCCAAGGCCGCTGAGTCAGCGCTCGTGGAAAGCCGCCGGGCCGGCGCCCCAAGAAGGCTGGTCAAGGGCGGTGGCGGCATGGCTGGATGGGAGCACGCCCGCGGTCGGCTTTGAACGACCGTTCGGGGTAAGTTCGTGGAGCACTGCGGGTGCTACCTCTTCATTCTTTGTGACAGAAAGCAGGTCAACTGCCATGAATGGTGGTGACAACCTCGATTTCGAGATCCGTCCGAACCCGGCGCCCGTAAGCGACGCGGACAGGGCGACGCTGCTGGCCAACCCGGGCTTCGGTCGGATCTTCACCGACCACATGGTCACCATCCGGTATGCCGAGGGCAAGGGCTGGTATGAGCCCCGGGTGGAAGCCCGCGCCCCCATCCCGATGGACCCGGCCTCGGCCGTGCTGCACTACGCGCAGGAGATCTTCGAGGGCCTGAAGGCGTACGCGACGCCGGACGGTGGCGTCACCATGTTCCGCCCGGACGCCAACGCCGCCCGCTTTGGCCAGTCCGCGCAGCGGATGGCCATGCCGGTGCTGCCGCCGGCCATGTTCCTCGAGTCGCTGCGCCACATGATCACGATCGACCAGGGCTGGATCCCGCAGAGCGACGAGGGCAGCCTGTACCTTCGGCCGTTCGCGTACGCCAGCGAGGTGTTCCTCGGGGTGCGCCCGGCGATGGAATATCTGTACCTGGTCATCGCCTCCCCGGTGGGGGCGTACTTCAGCGGCGGGGTCACGCCGGTGACAGTCTGGGTCACCCCGGATTACACCCGGGCCGCGCCCGGCGGTACGGGCGCGGCGAAGTGCGGTGGCAACTACGCCGCGGGCCTCTCCGCGCAGGCCGACGCGTTCGAGCACGGTTGCGAGCAGGTGGTCTACCTCGACGCGGTCGAGCGCAAGTACGTCGACGAACTCGGCGGGATGAACGTCTTCTTCGTGCTGGACGACGGCTCGTTGGCGACGCCGCCGCTGACCGGCACGATCCTGCCCGGCATCACCCGGGACTCGGTCATCAAGCTGGCCGAGCGCGCCGGCCGCCGGGTCGAGGAGCGGCCGATCAGCTTCGAGGAATGGCGCACCGGGGCGGCCTCGGGGCGGATCCGGGAGGCTTTCGCCTGTGGCACCGCCGCGGTGATCACTCCGATCGGCACGGTGCGCTCCCCGGAGGGTGAGTTCACCGTCGCGGACGGCGGGTCCGGTGCGGTCACCATGGGGCTTCGGCAGGAACTGGTCGACATCCAGCGCGGCCGGGCCGCGGATCCGTT
This sequence comes from Actinoplanes sp. ATCC 53533, assembly GCF_003947245.1. NCBI lineage: Bacteria > Bacillati > Actinomycetota > Actinomycetes > Micromonosporales > Micromonosporaceae > Actinoplanes > Actinoplanes sp. ATCC 53533. The sequence continues at coordinate 8,601 of NZ_QHHV01000092.1, forward strand.
CGGTTGGGTGCATCGAGTTCTGTGAGTTCGTGGGTCTGGGGGCGGCCATGCCGTCCCCAGACCACAGGCCTGTCTTCAGCCCGCCAGGAGTGCGCCCAGGACCTCGTCGGCGGCGGGCATGGTGTCGATCTCGGCCTGGATCGTGCGGGCCGTGCGGGTGAGGGCCGAGTCCTCGAGGAGCTTGGTCGCCGCGTGCGCCACGGCCGCCGGGTTGAGCTCCGCCGGGGGCAGGGCCAGCGCCACGCCGGCCCGTACCGCGGTCGCGCTGTTGGCGAACTGGTCCGCGCCCTGCGGCAGGATCAGGTGGGGCAGGCCGTGGCAGAGGGCGGCGACGATCGTGCCGGCGCCGCCCTGGGTGACCAGGCCCGCGCAGCGGGGCAGTAGCAGGGCGTGCGGCGCGAAGTCGGCGATGCGGACGTTCGCCGGCTGGGCGCCGAAGCGCTGCGGGTCGCTGCCGGGACCCGCGGTGACCAGCACGTTGAGCGGCAGGCCGCGGAGGCCGGCGAGGGCCGTTCGGAAGACGTCGGTCGCGCCGAAGAACAGTGTGCCCAGGGTCAGGTGCACGCTGCGCTGGTAGGGCAGGTCGTCCAGGTCCCACGGCAGGTGTTCGCCGGGAAGCACCTCGCCGGAGGTCGGGCGCAGCGGGCGGCGGTTGCGGAACGCCCGTACCGCGTCCGCCTGCAGCGCCGGTGGGCAGTTGTCCAGGTAAGGGGTGTCCAGGATGGTGGCTGGGAGGTCCGGCACCTCCCATTCGCCGCTGAGGTCGCCGAGGCGGGCGCCGAACCAGTCCCAGGCCTCGGCCGGGAGCGGGCCGAGGCCGTGCACCACGTGTCGGGCGCCGGTGCGGGCGGCGACCACCGCGCCGGCCAGTTCGGTGATCGGGTGCACCACCAGGTCGGGCTTCCACTGCTCCGCGCGGGGCACCAGCTTCGCGGCCCGGGCGAAGGCCGCCGCGCCGAAGATCCCGCCGACGACGGTGGTCATCCGGTGCTCCGGTGGCACCGCGGTCAGGTCTGGCACCCGGGCGCGGAAGGCGGCGTCGGCCTCCGCCCGGCTCGGGCCGATGTCCCAGGTCGGCAGGCCGCGCCGGCTCGCCTCGGCGACGCCCTCCGCGCCGGAGGCGACGACCACGTCGTGGCCCGCGCGCTGCGCCGCCCGGATCAGCGGGAGCAGCGGTAGCAGGTGCCCGTGGGCCGGCCAGGTGCTGACGAGGACTCGCATGGCCCGCAAGTAGACACCCGCGGCGGCGGCGTGTCTGTCAGCCGGACGTCAGCAGGTGCTCGCGCAGGGCGGCGAGTTGCTCGGCGCCGATCCCGATCTCGCGGACGTAGGCCTCCACCGAGCCGTGGCGCTCGCGCAGGTCCGCCAGGAACAGCAGCATCGCGTCCTGCGGGCAGTCGAACATGTGGTATTTGTCGTGCACCATCTCGGGTTTGGTCTGCAACAGGTACGCCGTCAGCGACGCCATCGCGACCTCGGTCAGCGCGTAGTCCTGGGCGATGTCCGCATCGGACACCCCGAGCAGCGACAGCGTCAGCGCGCACACCACGCCCGTACGGTCCTTGCCGGCCATGCAATGCACGACCGCCGGGGCCGCCGCCGGGTCTGCGATCACGCTCAGCGCCGCGGCCAGCCCGGCCTGCCCGTCCTCGGCGAAGTTCAGGTAGCGGTCGGCCAGCCAGCGCTCGTGCGGGATGTCCGCGGAATGCTCGACCGACTCCCAGTCGACGTGCTCCACCACCAGGTTGCGGTAGTCCAGCCCGGCGGACTCCGGCACCCGGCCGTGCTCCTCGACCTCGAACGGCCGGCGCAGGTCGATGACGGTCCGGACGCCGAGCGCCTCGAAGGACTCGAGGTCGGCGCCCTTGAGCCGGTGCAGGGAGTCGGCGCGGAACAGTCGCCGCCAGCTCACCGTGCGCCCGTCGAGGCCGGCATATCCGCCGACGTCGCGGAAGTTGTAGCTGGTCGAGAAGGTCAGGCTGCGGGGGTGATTGTCGACTGCCACCCGTTCAACTTAACCGCCGCCACCGACGCCGGGCCGTGTCGAATTCCTCACCCGTTCGGGGTCGGCTGTCTCAGCTTGTGGATTCTGGGTTCCGGCGGCGACGCTGCGTGGCATGCTTCGTGGCGTGACCCACTCCGTGCTGATTATTCGCACCTAGCGCGCCGGCTGACCCTCCGCCGACGTGCAGACCTCCCGCATCCGCGGGGGGTCTTTTTGTTGGGTCGTCAGTCTCGGAAAGGAAGCCTCCATGACTTATCAGGTGTTCGACACGACGTTGCGCGACGGTGCCCAGCGCGAGGGCATCAGCTACTCGGTCGTCGACAAACTCGCGGTCGCGCGGTTGCTCGACGAGTTCGGGGTCGGCTTCATCGAGGGCGGTTGGCCGGGCGCCATGCCCAAGGACACCGAGTTCTTCGCCCGGGCGCGCACCGAGCTGAAGCTGAAGAACGCGGTGCTGGTCGCGTTCGGCGCGACCCGCAAGGCGAACGTCGACGTGGCCCTGGACCCGCAGGTGCGGGCGCTGCTCGACGCCGAGACGCCGGTCGTCTGCGTGGTCGCCAAGTCGGACATCCGGCACGTCGAGCGGGCGCTGCGCACCACCGGCGAGGAGAACCTGGCGATGGTCCGCGACACCGTCGCCCACCTGGTCGCCAACGGCCGCCGTGCGTTCGTCGACTGCGAGCACTTCTTCGACGGGTTCCGCTACGACCCCGACTACACCGCCTCCGTGGTCAAGGCCGCGTTCGATGCCGGGGCCGAGCGCGTCGTCATGTGCGACACCAACGGCGGCATGCTGCCCTCGATGATCACCGCCGCGATCAACGACGTCGTCGCGCGCACCGGGGTGACCGCGGACCGGCTCGGCATCCACTGCCAGAACGACACGTCCTGCGCGGTCGCCAACACCATCGCCGCCGTCGAGGCGGGCGTCGAACACTTCCAGTGCACGGCCAACGGCTACGGCGAGCGGCCCGGCAACGCCGACCTGTTCGCCGTGGTCAGCAACCTGCAACTCAAGCTGGGGCTGCGAGTCCTACCGGACGGCTGCCTCACGAAGGCGACGCGGGTGTCCACCGCGCTCGCCGAGATCGCCAATATCGCCCCCGACACCCACCAGGCCTACGTCGGGGCCGCGGCATTCGCTCACAAGGCGGGGCTGCACGCGAGTGCGATCAAGGTGGATCCGCTGCTCTACAACCACGTCGACCCGTCGGTGGTAGGCAACGACATGCGGATCCTGGTGACCGAGATGGCCGGCCGGGCCAGCATCGAGCTCAAGAGCCGCGAGCTCGGGCTGGAACTGGCCGGCCACCCCGACACCCTCACGGCGGTGACCCGCAAGGTCAAAGACCTGGAGGCGGGTGGCTGGTCCTTCGAGGCCGCCGACGCGTCCTTCGAGCTTCTGGTACGCGGCGAGCTGCCGGGCGCGGACTTCGTCCGGCCGTTCGCGCTGGAGTCATACCGGGTGCAGGTCGAGCATCGCGAGGACGGCGCGGTGGTCTCCGAGGCCACGGTCAAGCTCCGGGTACGCGGCGAGCGGATCATCGCCACGGCCGAGGGCAACGGCCCGGTCAACGCCCTGGACGAGGCCCTGCGGGTGGCGCTGTCCAAGCACTACCCGGAGCTGAAGTCCTTCGAGCTGGCCGACTTCAAGGTCCGCATCCTGGAGGGCTCGCACGGCTCGAACGCGATCACCCGGGTGCTGGTGGAGACCAGCAACGGCGCCCGCGAATGGACCACCGTCGGCGTGCACGAGAACGTCGTCGAGGCGAGCTGGAAGGCGCTCACCGACGCGCTGACCTTCGGCCTGGCCCACAGCGGCAGCACCGCGACCACCGCCGCCTGAGCCCCGTCAGCCGCGCCTGGTCATCACCCGCAGCGTGATGACCAGGCCCGCCGCGCACCACGCCGCCAGCACCGCGAACGGCAGCACCGCGATGCCCTCCGAGGGAGTGGTGAGCGTGTCGCGAACAGCCCGGGCCATGTGCTCGAACGGCAGCACCACGTGGATCGCCTGCAGCCACCCCGGGAGCCGCTCCGCCGGAAAGTTGATCGGCGAGAACATCAGCGCGACGAAGACGATCAGCTGGCTGACCATGCTCGTCACCGCCGGCGGGGCCGCGTACGCGACCGCCGTCCTCGGCGCGGACATCACCACCAGCCAGCTCACCCACAGGGTGAGGTCGAAGCGCAGCACCGCGACCAACAGTCCCAGCAGCAGCCCCGGCGCGCCGACGAGCAGCCAGGTGGTGATGTCCGCGCCGAGGACGGCGGTCCGCGGCACCGGCAGCGTCTGGTTGTAGGCGAACGTGCCCTCGGTCTTCGCCTGGGCCACCATCTGCGGCGCCAGCACCATGCCGATCGTGATGAGCCCGAGCGTGGGCGCGCCGGTGGACAGGTAGAGCGCGGTCGCCGGGTCGATCGACGGCAGCAGGAACGCGAAGCCGATCACGATGCCGACCGACAGGAAGCTCTGAATGACCAGTACGAGCGGCAGCAGGTAGCGCAGCCGGATCGCCGACCAGCGCAGCAGGAGCAGGTAGCTACGCAGCCAATGCCGCATCGCGGTCGACCTCCGAAGCTTCGGTCAGCCCGATGTAGACGTCCTCAAGGGTCAGCTTCCGGCCCGCGGTGAGGGCGGCCGGGGTGCCGGCGGCGGCGACCCGGCCGTTGTGCAGCACCACGACCCGGTCGATCGCCCGCTCCGCCTCGGCGATGTTGTGGGTGACCAGCACGACCCCGCGCCCCTCGGTGGCCAGCCCGCGCACCTGCTCCCAGAGCAGCCGGCGGCGCACCGGGTCGACGTCGTTGGTGGGCTCGTCGAGCATCACCAGGCTGCCCGGCTCGACGATCGCCATGCAGAGCGCTGTGAGCCGATCAGCTCGCCGCACTACTGCTGGCCCTGGACATCGGGGTGGGGCTCCAGCACTGGCTCGACCCGGAGTCGGTGCGGGCGGACACCTATACGGCGGGCCTCAAGGCGATCCTGGGCGCGGGTCCCGGGGGGTGACTGCGGTGCGGCTCCCCGACCCGGCCCGGCCGCCGATCGAGCGTTCGGGCTCGATCAGGTCGGCCGATCGAGGCTTGGCGTTCCGGGATCAGGCGGCGGGGATCTTGAGGTCCGCGATGATCGCGCGGTGGTCGCTGTCCGGGATGTTGTGCACGCTGACCGCGCCGATGCCCAGGCGGAGGTCGGCCAGCACGTGGTCGATCGTCACCGGCGGCAGCGGGTCGCCGTCGTACGGGCCCCACGTGCCGATCAGGCCGTTTCCCGCGTTGTCGGCGGCGTCCCGGTAGCCGCCCTTGATCAGATCCCGCAGCGGCTGGTGGTCCAGCGTCGCGTTGAAGTCGCCGAGCAGGATCCGGGGCGCGCCCTTCGGGTCCGCCCGGGGCTCGGCGTCCAGGTCGTCCCGCCAGCCGTCGAGCATCGCCAGCGAGGCCGGCGCCAGCGGATGCGCCGACTCCACCGTGACGGCGACGGCGCCGGGCGGCTGGACCGTTCCGTACGCCTGGTTGAAGCCGCCGTCGTTGCGCCGTACCCCCGGGTTGGTGATCGGGTAGCGCGAGTAGAGCCCCGAGCCGCTCGCCCCGAACTCGGCGCCCAGCGACGAGTACGGCAGCAGCTCGCCCAGCCCGGCCGCCGCCAGGTTCCGCTGGCCGTTCACGCTGAACTCCTGCAGGGCGAGCACGGCCACGTCGTTCTCCCGGACCAGCTTGACGATCGTCGCCGCGTCCGCGTTGCCGAAGAGCATGTTCGACGTCATCACGTGCAGCGCCACGCCGCCCTGTGGGCCGCGGTCACCGTCGGCGAAGGCGCGGGGCAGCACCGCCACGGCGAGGAGCGCGAAGGTGATCGTCGCGACCGCCGCCGCCAGCCAGCGCCGGGTCGCCAGCGCCGCGATCGCCGGCACCACCGCCCACGCCGCGACGTACGGCGTGAACGCGAGAAGTTGCACCAGCCCGCCGCGTTCCCACCCGCCGAGCCGGACCACCGCCCATGCCGCGCCCGGCAGCACCAGCAGCCACAGCAGCACGTGCCAGGCGACCCGCCGGACCCGGACCGGCTTCGCCACGGGCGCCGAGCTGGTGATCGTCATGGGCGCGACGGTATCCGGCGGTAGCTACCCGCACCGAGCGATCCCGGTGCACGTCACATCATCGATAGGGGTTGAAGTTCTGGCCGGCCATCAGGAACCAGGACGTCGCGCCGACGTGCTGGCGGGGGAAGTAGCCGAACGCGAAGCCGGTGTCGAACGCGCTGGTGGCGGCCACGATGCCGGCGTGGGCGGGCAGCGGGGTGCCGGTCCAGGTGCCGCCCTCGCCGGGGTTGGACAGCTTGCCGTGGTCGGCGTCGGCGGTCAGGCCGACGGTCTGCCCGGCGCCGAGGCTGCGCTGGGCGATCGTGGTCTGCCGCAGCAGCCGCTTGGCCAGCGCGGTGTCGCCGCGGCCGTCGCGCTTGAGCAGGGCCAGCGCGGTGTGCCCGTTGCCCTCCAGCCAGACCGCGTTCCGGTTGTTCTCCACGGTGCTGCCGGAGACGGGACCGGTACGGATCTTGGCCTGGCTGCTGTACGTCACGCCGGAGACGGCGCCGTCGGTGTTCGCCAGGTTCTCGGTGACCCAGTCCACGGCGTCGTCGTACCGCCGGTCGTGCAGGCTCAGCAGCGCCCAGGTCTGCACGTCCTCGGGGATGTTCCCGGTGTTGATCAGGTTCGGGTCCTCGCCCGGCACACCGCCGAGGGTGCCGGTCCAGAGGAACCGCTCGGTGTGGTTCCACATCCCCCGCACGAAGTTCTCGGCCACCTCGGCGCGGGCGGTCCAGCGCCGGTTCCTGGTCAGCTTGGCCAGCAGCGTGAAGAGCCCGTACGCGTCGATGTTGTGCTCGGTCGAGGCCCAGGGCTGCGGCGTCTCGCCGTCGCCCTGCAGGCCGCCGTGGTAGCCGCCGTAGTGGTGCGGCGACTGCTTGCCCGCGATCCAGGTGCCGAGCGCCACGGCGCCGTCGAGGTATTTGGTGATCCGGGTGTCGATGTAGAGCTGGGCCAGCGCGAGCGCCACCCAGGCCATGTCGCCGGTTGACGAGCCGCCGAAGCCGAACGGCCACAGGAACGCCGCCTTGCCGTCCTCGCGCTTGAGGCCGGGGAAGGACGGGCCGCCGCCGTAGAAGAGCATCGGGCCCGCCGCGTACGCCTGGCGCACCCGGCCGTCGGTGTATTTCTCGTCGTTGGCCTGGATCCAGAGCAGGGCGTCGCCGATCAGCCGGGCCCGGCGCACGTTGGCCACCGTCGGGTTGGCCAGGTAGGCCAGCGCCGCGAGCGCGTTGTCGTAGACGAACGCGGTCGTCATCAGCTCGCTCTCGTTGTTGTAGCTCTGCAGCAGCCGGGGTTCGCCACCCTTGACGTAGGCGTCCTGCACCACGTCGAGATAGTGGTACGCGCGGCTCACCGGCTCGGCCAGCGTCCGGTCCACCAGGTGCCGCGGCGCGCAGGTGGCGGCGGCGGCCGAGTCGGTGGCCAGCAGCGGGGCGGCGACGGTGGCGGCGGCCGCGGCGGCCGGCAGCGTGAGCAGGCGCCGGCGGGAGAACGCACCCGGGGTGGGGATGAGGTTGGTGGGCATTTCGCGGAACTCCCAACGGTGTGAGAGCGCTCTCACAGCGAGCGCTGGGCGCCATTGAAACCCCGCCGGACACCCCAAGGCAATACGCGGGCCGCCATCAATGTCGATGGCGGCCCGCCAAAAAGCCCGCAAACGGTCAGATCTCGGCGTCGATGATCTCGCCCAGCCCGCTCGCTGCCAGTTCGTCGCGGATCACGGCGCCGTCACCCTCGACGACCACCGTCAGCCCGTCCGGGTGCAGGTGCCTCGCCGCCGCCGCGGAGACCTCCGCCACCGTCGCGTCGAGCAGGCTGCGCCGCAGGGTCGCGTAGTAGTCGTCGGGCAGCCCGTGCACCACCAGCGTGGCCAGCGCGCCGGCGATCGATCCCGAGGTCTGCATGTCGACCGTGAGCTGCCCGGCCCGCCAGGTGCGCGCGACCTCCAACTCCTCCTCGGCGACCCCGTCCAGCCGGGTCCGGGTCACCTCGCCGATCGTGTCGGTCAGCGCCGGCGTGGTCACCGCGGTCTGCACCGAGGAGCTGATGCCGAACCGGCCGAACCGGCGGGTCATCGCGAAGTCGGCGCGGATGCCGTAGGTGTAGCCCTTCACCTCGCGGATCAGGTGGTTGAGCCGGGACGTGAACGCCCCGCCCAGCACCGTCGCCACCAGCGTCATCGCCACGTAGTCGGGGTTCGCGCGCTCCGGGGCGCGGTGACCGAGCCGCAGCGTCGACTGCACCGAACCGGGCCGGTCCACCAGCAGCACCCGGCGGCCGGCGGCGATCGGCACACCCAGCGGACCGGCCGGCGCCGGCGACGTGCCGGCGGCGCCCGCGAACGCGGCCGCGCCCAACTCGGCGAGATCAAGCTGCGCCAGGTCGCCCGCGACCAGCAGCACGCCGGGGTGCTTGAGCCAGGACTCGTGGAACGCGGCCACGTCCTCGGCGGTGACCGCCGCCATCGACGTGGGGTCGCCGTGCAGCGGCCGGCCGTACCGCTCGCCCGCGCCGAAGAGATCCATCCGCAGCGCCGCGTCCGCCCGCGGACCGGGCTGCGCCCAGTCCATCCGCAGCGCGGTCACCTCGTCGTCGCGCACCCGCGCGACGTCGGCCGGGTCCAGCCGCGGGGTGCGCGCGGCCTCGGCCAGTAGGGCCACCGCCCGGGGCAGCAGGGCCACCGGTACGGAGACACCGACCCGGAACGCGTCCCAGTCGACCGAGGTGGACAGCTCGGCCCCCAGACCCTCCAGGGCCAGCGCGAACGCCGCCGAGTCCCGGGTCGTGGTGCCCTCCTCCAGGCACTTGGCGAGCACGCTGGCCGTGCCCTCCCGCCCCTCGGTCTCCCGGGCGCCGCCCGCGTCGAGCAGCAGGGCGGCGGTGGCGAGGTGCTGGCCCGGCAGGTGCGCGGCGACGACCTCGCCGCCGCCGACCGAGACGCGCTGGATGTCCGGGAACGTGTACGGCCGGGAGGCGCCCGGGCCGGGCCGGGTGGCGACGAGGCTCATGCGGCGGTCCCCTCTTCGGGCAGGTAGGTCAGGGTGACCCGGGACTCCGGGTTGAGCGTGCGGGCGGCGTCGAGGATGTCGCCGGAGGTCACGGACTGCCACTGGGGCAGCCGGTAGGCCGCGCTCGACGCGTCGCCGAACTGGGTCGCATACCGGCTCAGGGTGTCGGCGCGACCGCCGACTGTGGACATCTGCCGCCACCACGAGGTGGTCAGCAGCGCCTTGGCCCGGTCCAGCTCGTCGGCGGTCACCGGCTCGGTCGCCATGCTGTCCAGCACCTCGGCGACCCCGGTCGTCAGCCGATCCACGTCGACGCCGTCCTTGGCCGTGGCCGTGACGATCAGCGGGGCTGGCGCGTGCGCCAGGTCGACGCCGTACGCGCCGATGTAGTCCGGCTGCGCGATCCGGGCGCCGTCGGCCAGCCGCTGGTAGAGCCGGCTGCCCCGGCCGCTGCCCAGCACCGTCGAGAGCACGGTGATCGCGTCGTACCCGGCGGTGCCGAACGGGTGGGTGCGGTGCGACAGGTAGACCCGCGGGGCCGGGACCTTGCCGGTCACCGTCTCCTGGACCGGCTCGGTGGCCGCGCCGGTGATGTGCCCGCGCGGGGCCGGCGGGATGTCGGAGACCGACTCCAGCGCCCCGAAATACTTCTCGGCCAGCGCGAAGACCTCGGCCGGGGCGACGTCGCCGGCGACGGTCAGCACCGCGTTGTTCGGCGCGTAATACTGCTGGTGGAAGGCCTTGAAGGTGTCGAGGCTGGCGGCGTTCAGATCCTCCATCGACCCGATCGTCGCGTGATGGTACGGGTGCCCCGGCGGATACAGCAGCGGCAGCAGGCGCAGCCACGCGTCGCCGTACGGGACGTTGTCGTAGCGCTGCCGCCGCTCGTTCTTGACGACCTCGCGCTGGTTGTCGAGGGTCTCCTGGGTCAGCGCCGGCACCAGGCCGCCCATCCGGTCCGCCTCCAGCCAGAGTCCCAGTTCGAGGTGCTCGGCCGGCAGCGTCTCGAAGTAGTTCGTCCGGTCCGGGTTCGTGGTCGCGTTCAGCGAGCCGCCGGAGCCCTGGATCAGGCGCATGTGCTCGGTCTTGGCGACGTGCACGGAGCCCTCGAACATCAGGTGCTCGAAGAGGTGCGCGAAGCCGGTCTGACCGGCCGGTTCGTGTCTCGAACCGACGTCGTACCAGAGGTTTACGCACACCACCGGCGCGGTGTGATCCTCGCTGACGACCACGCGCAGCCCGTTGTCCAGGCGCGCGGTTTCGATGGGCCACGGATAGCCGGTCTCGGCGACCGGTACGGGCTGAGCAGACACGCAACCTCCCTGTCACGGCCCCGCCCACCGGCGGCGCCGTCACCAGTATCTCCGCTGAGGAGGTCGCGCCGCTCCTTCGCTCCGCTTTCGGCCCCACTTGGTGTCATCGATACCAAGGGCGGGCGTCAGGCGAAACCCCCAGGTCCGGCGCCCGCCCGCCGCACTGTCAGCCGAGAAGGGGACCCATGACAGACATCGCACCCGACACCGACGCGCGCCTGCTGGAGCAGACGCTGTTCGAGGTCAAGAAGGTGATCGTGGGGCAGGACCGGCTCATCGAGCGGCTGCTGACCGCGCTGCTGGCCGGCGGGCACTGCCTGCTCGAGGGGGTGCCGGGCGTGGCCAAGACGCTCGCCGCGGAGACGCTCGCCGTGGCGGTCGGCGGCAGTTTCCACCGCATCCAGTTCACGCCGGACCTGGTGCCCTCCGACATCCTCGGCACCCGCATCTACCGGGCGTCGAAGGAGAGCTTCGACGTGGAGCTGGGGCCGGTGATGGCCAACCTGGTGCTGGCCGACGAGATCAACCGGGCGCCCGCCAAGGTGCAGTCGGCGCTGCTGGAGGTGATGGCCGAGGGGCAGGTCTCCATCGGCGGCCGGACCCACCCGGTGCCGCAGCCGTTCATCGTGCTGGCCACCCAGAACCCGATCGAGAGCGAGGGCGTCTACCAGCTGCCCGAGGCGCAGCGCGACCGGTTCCTGATGCGGGTCGTCGTCGGCTACCCCAGCGACCAGGACGAGCTCGGCATCCTCTACCGGATGGGCGGCGTGCGGCCGACCGCCCGGCCGGTGCTGGACACCGGCAAGCTGCTGGCGCTGCAGGCCCGGGCCCGCGAGGTGTTCGTGCACCACGCGCTCGCCGAGTACGTGGTCCGGCTGGTGCTCGCCACCCGCGAGCCGGCCCGCTTCGGCCTGCCGGAGATCGCCGGGCAGCTCGCGTACGGTGCCAGCCCGCGGGCCACGCTGGGACTGGTGGCCGCCGGGCGGGCGCTGGCCCTGCTGCGCGGCCGGGACTACGTGCTGCCGGGCGACCTGCTCGACATCGCGCCCGACGTCCTCGCGCACCGGCTGGTGCTCTCCTTCGACGCGGTCGCCGACGGCATCGAGCCGGAATCGATCATCCGCCGCATCGTCGAGTCCGTGCCGCTGCCGGTGATCGCACCCGCCCAGGAACAGCACGGCCCAGGGCTGGGGGTCGCGGCATGAGCGACTGCACCGGACGTAGGGAACGTAGGCAGGGCCGGGAAGGCATGCCCGGAGGTGCGGGGTGAACGAAGGGGCTTCCATCAATGCACTGACTCCGGAGCGGCGGCTGCGGCGGTTGGAGCTCATGGTCACCCGCCGGCTCGACGGGATGTTGCACGGCTCGTACCTCGGGTTGTTGCCGGGCATCGGCAGCGAGCCGGCCGGCAGCCGGGAGTATCGGCCCGGCGAGGACGAGGTCCGCCGGATGGACTGGTCGGTGACCGCGCGGACGACGGTCGCGCACGTGCGCCAGGTCGAGGCCGACCGCGAGCTGTCCACCTGGGTGCTGGTCGACGCCACCGCGAGCATGGACTTCGGCACGGCCGAGTTCGAGAAGCGCGAGCTGGCCGTCGCCTCGGTCGCGGCGGTCGGCTTCCTCACCACCGGCGCCGGCAACCGGCTGGGCGCGCACCTGCTCGGGCCCGACGGGGTACGGCGGTTCCCCGCCCGTGGCGGCCGGAACCATCTGCTCGGCATGTTGCGCACGCTGCTCGCCGTGCCCCGGTCCGCGCCGGCCACGGAGCACGTACCGCTGGCCGACGCGATCGACGGGCTGCACCGGGCCGTGCCCCGGCGGGGCCTGGCCGTGGTCGTCTCGGACTTCCTCGACGGTCTCGACTCCGACGGTCTCGGCCCTGGCGCGCCCGACTGGGAGCAGCCGCTGCGCCGGCTCGCTGCCCGGCACCAGGTGCTCGCCGTGCAGGTGCGCGACCCGCGCGAGCAGGAACTGCCGGACGTCGGCCTGCTGACCCTGGTGGACCCGGAGACCGGCCGCCGGCGCGAGGTGCCGACCGCCAGCCGCAAGCTGCGCGAACGGTACGCCGCCGCGGCCCGCACCCAGCAGGCGTCCATCGACACGGCGCTGAAGCGCGCCGGCGCCGCCCAGCTGAGCCTGCGAACGGACCGCGACTGGGTCGCCGACATCGTCCGGCACGTGTACGCCCAGCGCCGCCTCGGCCGAGCTTCTCGAACAGGAGTGAGAACGTGACCTGGCTTTCCCCGGAACGGCTGTGGCTGCTGGCGGCCGTCGCGGCGCTCGTCGTCGCGTACGTGGTGCTGCAACGCCGCCGCAGCAAGTACGCCGTCCGATTCACCAATCTCAAGCTGCTGGACCGGGTCGCACCGGCCCGGCCGCAGTGGCGCCGGCACGTGCCGGCCGGGCTGTTCCTGGCGATGCTGGCGCTGCTCGTGGTCGGCTTCGCCCGGCCGCAGTCCGAGGTGCAGGTGCCCCGGGAACGGGCCACCGTCCTGGTCGCCGTGGACGTGTCCCGGTCGATGCTCGCCACCGACGTGGACCCGGACCGGCTCACCGCCGCCAAGGCCGCGGCGCATCAGTTCGTGGCCGACCTGCCCGAGCAGTTCAACGTCGGCCTCGTCGGCTTCGCCGGCACCGCCTCGGTGTTCGTGCCGCCGGTGACCGACCGGGCCGCCGTCGACGCCGGCATCGACCGGCTCGCCGAGGGCACGGCGGGCCGCGCCGGCACCGCGATCGGCGACGCCATCGCCACCTCGCTGGAGGCGATCCGCACGCTGGACGCCGAGGCCGGCGAGGACGTGCCGCCCGCCCGGGTGGTCGTGCTCTCCGACGGCGCCAACACCGCCGGGCAGGACCCGGCCGAGGCGGCGACGCTCGCCACCGAGCTGGGCGTGCCCGTCGACGCCATCTCGTTCGGCACCGAGAACGGGACCATCGGCGGCAGCGCGCTCGGCGGGGGCGGCGGCGGACAGCGGGTGCCCGTCGACGGGCAGACGCTGCAGGCGGTCGCGGACGCCACCGGCGGCAACTACTTCGAGGCCGGCAGCGCCGAGGAGCTGCGGTCCGCGTACGCCGACATCGGCAGCTCGGTCGGCTTCGAGACCGAGACGCAGGACGTCTCCGCCCGCTTCATCGGCTTCGGCCTGCTGTTCGCGGTGCTCGCCGCGCTGGCCTCGATGTTCTGGTTCGCCCGGCTCCCGTAAGGGGATTCTCATGACATTGACCACTGGACTCGGCGGGTCGCCCCGGGGACCCGAGTTCGTCTCGCCCGGCATCTTCGTCTCGCCCGGCAATGAGGAGCGCGCTGCGGGCGTGCCTGCCGGTGCGCCCGCCCGGCGTTGGCCGTTGGTCGCGGCCGCCGGGCTGGCCCTGGTCGCGGTCTCCGCCGGTACGGGCGGAGCGGCCGGCTACCTGGCCGGCTCGCCCACGGCGGCCACTCCGACGACCGGCGCCACTTCCGTGCCACCGCCCGTGGCGGGGGTGCCGTCCGACCTGGTCGGTGCCGCCGCCCGGGCGCTGCCCGGCGTGGTCTCCGTGCAGGTGCGCACCGGTTCGGGCGGTGCGTCCGGCTCCGGCTTCGTCTTCGACGACCGCGGCCACATCGTCACCAACAACCACGTGGTCGCGGCACAGGGATCGGTCACCGTGGTCGGCTCGGATGGGCGCCGGCTCACCGCCGAGGTCGTCGGCACCGACCCGAACAGCGATATCGCCGTGCTGCGGGTCACCCCGTCGGCCGCGCTGCGCCCGCTGGCGGTCGCCGATCTCAGCGCCACTCGGGTCGGGGAGCCGGTGCTCGCGGTCGGCTCGCCGCTCGGACTCTCGGGCACCGTCACCGCCGGCATCATCAGCGCGCTGGACCGGCAGGTGCGGCTGGGCGGGACCGTGCGGCAGACGGCGGTGCAGACGGACGCGTCCATCAACCCCGGCAATTCGGGCGGGCCGCTGGTGAACGCGCGCGGCGAGGTGGTCGGCGTGAACACCGCGATCGCCACCCTGGAGGGCGGCGGTTCGATCGGGATCGGCTTCGCCGTGCCGATCGACCGGGCCCGGCAGGTGGCCACGACCCTCATCGGTCGTGGATAGTCGACAGATGCGGCTGCTGGTGGTGGAGGACGAGGAAGACCTGGCCGAGGGCCTGCGGGTCGGGCTCGCCCGGACGGGGTATGCGGTGGACGTCGCGCTCGACGCCGCCGAGGCGTACGACCGGCTGACCGTGAACGAGTACGACCTGATGCTGCTCGACGTGAACCTGCCCGACGGCGACGGGTTCACCCTGTGCCGCTCGCTGCGCAACGGCGACGTGGAAACCCCGGGCGACGGCGACCTGCGGGTGCTCATGCTCACCGCGCGCGGTGGCCTCGACGACCGGGTGCGCGGGCTGGACGAGGGCGCGGACGACTATCTGGTGAAGCCGTTCGCCCTGGCGGAACTGCTGGCCCGGATCCGCGCGCTGTTGCGCCGGGACACCGCCGGCACCTCCTCGGTGCTGACCGTCGGCGAGGTGGTGCTCGATGTCGCCCGGCACGTCGCGACGCTGCGCGGCGAGCGGCTGACGCTGACGCCCAAGGAGTTCGGCGTCCTGGAATACCTGATGATCCGGCCGGGTCACGTGGTCTCCAGCGAGGAGTTGCTGGAGCACGTCTGGGACGCCAACGCCGATCCGTTCACCCAGACCGTCCGGGTGACGGTCGGCACGTTGCGCCGCAAGCTCGGCGAGGGCTCGATCGAGACGGTGGTCGGCCGGGGCTACCGGCTGCGGGACGGGGCGGAGTGAAGCGCCCGGAGCTGTTCCGGTCGATCCGGTTCCGGCTCACGGTGATCTACTCCTCGCTGCTCTTCGCCCTGGCCGGGGCCGCGCTGGCGATCACCTACTTCGCGGTGGCGGCCACCACGGACCCGCAGCCGGTCACCGAGCTGATGGTGAAGGTCAAGCAGGACGGGAGATACGTGGGGTCGATCCCCGTCGCCGAGATCAGCGAGATCGAGGCGGCGGTGAACTTCAACACCCTGGAGACTCTGCGCAACTGGTCGCTGATCGCGCTCGGCGGGCTGCTGATCGCCAGCCTCGCCATCGGCTGGGTGCTCTCCGGGCAGGTGCTGCGGCCGGTGGGCGCGATCACCCGGACGGCCCGGGAGATCCAGGCGACCGACCTGTCCCGGCGCATCCACCTGGACGGCCCGCGCGACGAGCTGCGCGACCTGGCCGAGACCATCGACTCCATGTTGGACAGACTCGATCAGGCGTTCCAGGCCCAACGCCAGCTGATCGACGACGCGTCGCACGAGCTGCGCAGCCCGCTGGCCATCATCCGCACCAACCTCGACGCCTCGCTGACCGCGCCGGAGGCCTCGCCCGAGGAACGCGAACGCGCGGTGGCCGTCGTCGACCGGGCCACCAACCGGATGTCCCGGCTGGTCGAGGACCTGCTGGCCACCGCCCGCCGGGACGCGCACGGCCTCTCCGACGCCGACGTGGAGCTCGCCTCGATCGCCCGGGAGGCGGGCGAGGAGTGGTTCATCACCGACCGAAACCTGCGGCTGCGATACGAGCTGACCGAGGACCTCCATCTGATCGGCGACGCCGACGGGTTACGCCGGGCCGTCGGCAACCTGCTGTCCAATGCCGTACGGCTGGCGCCCGGCTCCTCGACGGTGACCGTCGCGACCGGCCGGACCGGCTCATGGTTGTGGATCGCCGTGGCAGACCAGGGTCCGGGCATCTCCGCGGCGGACCTGCCTCGGGTGTTCGACCGCTTCTGGCGCGGCGCCGCGTCGGCGGGCCCGGAACGGTCGCGGGAACGGCGCACCGGACTGGGGCTGGCGATCGTCCGGCAGATCGTAGAATCGCACGACGGACACGTGACGGCGTTCTCCGAACTGGGCAAGGGCAGCACCTTCGTGCTGTGGCTGCCGGCCGCCGGCCGCGCCGACGCGGAGCCACCGCCGACGGTTAGCCCCTGGCCGTGACCTTGCTGCGCAATTTCTCCGCGGAGCGGCCGCCCGCGTCGGTTCCCGGCCGTGCTGCGCAATTTCTCCGCGGAGCGGCCGCCCGCGTCGGTCCCCGGCCGTGCTGCGCAATTCCTCCGCGGAGCCGCCGCCCGCGTCGGTCCCCGGCCGTGCTGCGCAATTCCTCCGCGGAGTCGCCAGCGGTTAGTCCCTGGCAGTGACCGTGCTGCGCAACGCCTCGCGGAAGGCCTGAACCGCCGGCTGCCGGCCTGCGCCGCTGCGTACCCCGGTGAACAACCGCCGGTGCGGACGCCCGGGCAGGTGGTGGAGCACGACGGTGTCCGGCGTCCGGTCGGTCCAGAGCAGATCGGGCAGGAACGCCACCGCGTGTCCGGTCTCCACCAGCCGGACCTGCAGCAGCAGGTCGCCGCTGGCGAACCGCACGTCGGGCTCGAAGCCCGCGCTGCGGCACACCGTCCGCGCCCACTGCCCCGGCACGATGCCGTCCGGGTCGAAGACGAACGGCGCCCCGGCCAGTCGCGCGAGCGTGTCCTGGCGCCACGGCCCGCTGCGCGGCACGGCGAAGCGCATCTCGTCGTAGGTGAGGTCCTCCTCGTCGACCCCGGGCATCCGCGGCTGGGGCAGGCCCGGGTATTCCTCGCCGAGCACCACGTCGAAGTCGTGCGCGAGCAGCCCGGCGAAGGCGATGTCGGCGTCCCGCTGGGTGAGCTGCACGCGCAGCCCGGGATGCCGGCCGGCGAGCACCGACAGCGCGGCGGGCACCAGCGCCAGCATCACGGACTGGAACGACGCGACCCGCAGGGTGCCGGTGACTTCCGTCATGCTGGCGGCCAGTTCGGCCTCGGCGAGCTCCAGCCGCTCCAGGATCACCTCGGTGTGCCGGACCAGGATCCGGGCCTGCTCGGTGAGCCGTACGCCCCGGCCGACGTGCTCCAGCAGAGTCACGCCGGTCTCCGCCTCAAGCTGCGTGAGCTGCTGCGATATGGCCGAAGGGCTGTAGGACAGCGCGCGGGCGACGGCGGCGAGGGTGCCCCGGCGGTCGAGCTCGCGCAGCAGCCGCAGGCGATGAATGTCCAGCATCGCTAACCATTATTGCTCAGAAACATTCGCTGGACGAACCGATCGGCTCCGGACGACCGTGGAGGCATGTCAACCGCTCCCCACCGCCCGGCCGTGCTGATGGTCCTCGGCTCGTGTGCCTCCCTGCAGATCGGCGCCGCGCTGGCCGCCCGGCTCTTCCCGGCCACGGGCAGCGCCGGCGCGACTCTGCTGCGCCTGGGCCTGGCGGCGGCCGTCCTGCTGGTGGCCGCCCGCCCGGCGGTCCGCGCCTGGCGCCGGGACCAGTGGCGGGCGGTGCTGCTGCTGGGCGTGACGCTGGCGGGAATGAACAGCTTCTTCTACGCCGCGATCGCCCGGATCCCGCTGGGCATCGCGGTGACGATCGAGTTCCTCGGCCCGCTGACCCTGGCGGCGATCCTGTCCCGCCGTGGCCGCGACTTCCTCTGGGTGATCCTGGCGGCCACGGGCGTGCTGGCGCTGGGCTGGACCGGCTCCGACACCGCGGCGCTCGACCCGCTCGGCGTCGGGTACGTGCTGGTCGCGGCGGTGTTCTGGGCCCTGTACATCCTGGCGAGCGCGAAGACCGGCGCGGCGGTGGCGGGCCAGGGCGGCCTGGCGGTGGCGATGGCCGTGGGCGCGCTGCTGCTGGTGCCGAGCGGGCTGGCGGGTGCCTCGGCGGCGCTGACCTCGCCACGGTTGCTGTTGATCGCGGTGGGCACGGCACTGCTGGCGTCGGTGATCCCGTACACGCTGGAGTTCGCGGCGCTGCGCCGGTTGCCGCAACAGACGTTCGGCGTACTGCTGAGCCTGGAGCCCGCCGTGGCTGCTGCGGCCGGCTGGCTGCTGCTGTCCCAGTCGATGGCCCCGCAGACCGCGGCGGCGGTGACCGTGGTGGTGCTGGCCAGCATCGGCTCCACCGTGTCCGCCGGCCGCCGGCCGGTCACGATCTCTTGATCCACATACTGAATGGCGGCCCGGGTGCGCGCGGTGCCATGCTGGGCGCTGACGATTTTCCGGGCGGCTTTCTGCGAGGGGGACCACATGGCCGACGTGGTGATTCGGCCAGGGCTGGTCATCCCCGAGGGGGAGCTGAGCTGGCGCTTCTCCCGATCGAGCGGCCCGGGCGGGCAGGGTGTGAATACGACCGACTCGCGGGTTGAGCTGTCGTGGAATCTGCTCGCTTCCGAGGTGCTGTCGCCGGCGTTGAAAGAGCGCGCAGTCGAACGGCTCGGCGGCCGGTTGGTGGGTGGCGCGCTGACCATCACGGCGTCCGAGCACCGCTCCCAACTCCGCAACAGGGAAGCGGCGGAGGCGCGTCTGACGGCGCGGGTCGCTGAAGCCATCGCTCCGCCGCCCCGCTCGCGCCGGCCGACGAAGCCGTCGCGGGGCTCGGTGGAACGGCGCATCGGCGAGAAGAAGCGTCGAGGCCAGATCAAGCGCGGCAGGCGCGGCGAGATCGACTAAGACGGCAGCCGCCGTCTTGTGAACATGGCTGGTTCCGCGGTGAGGCGGAGCTGGTGGTGGGCTCGGCGGGTGCGGTGTTCTTGTCGACGTGTTGGTGTCGCGGTGGTTGGTGTCGCCGTCATGGCCTGTGGAGGCGGGGCTCAGAGGTCGCGGGCGGCGCTGATGGGGAGGGATGCTGGCCTGGCGGCGGGTTTGATTGACGGTCGACCCGATCAAGGCCTTCTGGGTGGGGTCGTCGTTGGCGTTCGGTCGTCGGTCGTCGGTCGTCGGTCGTCGGTTGCTGGTTGCTAGTTGCTGGTTGCTGGTTGCTGGTTGCCGGTCGTCGGTCGCCGTTTTGGTTGTGGTTGTGTGCGGTGTGGATCGTCGGGATGGTGAGGGCCACCCGTCGTTGTGGTTGTAGGCGGTGCGGATCGCTGGGATGGCGAGGGCGGCGGTCGTTGTGGTTGTGGGCGGCGTGATTCGTAGGGATGGCGGGAGCGGCCGTCGTTGTGATTGTCGGCGCGGTGCGGATCGTCGGGGCGGCGTGCGTTGATACCGCCTCGGGCCGTGAAGCGGTGCCCGGATGCTCCGGGAGCGACTCGGTGCCATGCGTGGGTCCTATTGGCGGCGGTGGAAAGTGTTGCGTTGGGGGCGGCGTTCGGGGTCGAGGGTGGCTGGTGGGAGGAATTCGGGGTGTCCGTCGGGGCCGAGGCGGGCCTGCCAGCCGCTGTTGTTGTGTAGGAGGCGGTGGTGTCGGCGGCAGATGAGGCAGGCGTTGGTCAGGGTGGTGGTGCCGCCGTCGGCCCAGGGGATCAGGTGGTGTCCCTCTGTCCAGCGGGCGGGTCGGTCGCACGTTGGGAAGGTGCAGCCGCCGTCGCGGAGGATCAGGGCCCGGCGTAGGGGGCCGGTGAACAGTCGTCGTGCCCGGCCGAGGTCGAGGACTTGGCTGTCGCCGCCGAGCACGGCGGGCACGATGTGCGCGTCGCAGGCCAGGCGTCGGGCTTCGGCGGCGCTGATCGGGGCTCCGGTGTCCAGCCAGCCCACCCCGTCGGCGATGCCGGCATGGGCGCCGGTGCTGCTGTGGGCGATCGTTGGGGATGCCTGGCCGCAGACCTGACCTTTGCTGGTGGCGGCGTTGGTGGTGGCGTTGGTGGTGGTTGGCTCGGTGTTCGCGGGCGAGTCGTCGACGTGGAGCCTGCGCGTCGCCCAGCTCTGCTCGGCCGGCGAGGACTGTCCGGTGGGCCGGGACTGCTCGCCTTGCCTGGATCGCTCGGTGGGCCGGGACTGCCCGACTGACCGGGACTGTGTGGTGGGTCGGGATCGTCCGGTGGGTCGGGATCGCTCGGTGGGTCGGGATCGCTCGGCAGGTCGGGATCGCTCGGCAGGTCGGGATCGCTCGGTAGGTCGGAGCCGGTCGGTCAGTGTGGTGAAGGGGATCGTGACGACGACCTGGGTCGGGTCACCGCCGTGGCCCGGTAGGTCCGATCCGCCGCGCACCGCACCCGTGCAGATGTCCACCAAGGCGTCGGCGCGTCGCTGTGCAGGGGTTCGCGCTTCCGCCGGGTCGTGCCTGGGGTGACACAGCGGGTCCAGGGCGGCGGTGACAGTGGCAGCACCGCTGGTGTCGAGGTAGCCGCTCAACCGGACCTGACCATTCCCCAGCGGGCTCAGCGTGAACCCGCGTTTGCCGTGCGCCCGGGCTTCCTGGCGCGCCAGGAATTCAGCTTCGCGTTGCTCGGCGACCTCGGGGGCGACATGCTCCAGGATCCGCGCACCCAGCTTGCCCAGGGTCACCGCGTCGAAATCGTCAGTCCAGTCCACCAACATGCTCTCGGCCTTGTCGGTGATCTCCCGCCCCAGATCGGTAGGAAGGTCTGCGAGCGTGCCGGCGATGGCCATAGCCTGCTCCGCGGCCACCGTGCCGGCGCACACCGCGGCGTCCAGCACCGGCCGGGCGTTCAGGGCTGCGGCGAGGGCGACCAGCCGCGCCGCGGTGCCGGGGCTGACCCGCAACTGCTGGCGGAGCCACACCACGGTGCTGGTCGCCGCGTGTGCCTGCGGCACACCTCGCGCTTGCGCCTGCCCGATCAGATGCGCGACCACCGCGGTGAGCTGCTGCACCCCAGCCCAGGCCTGCTCCAGACACCCGATCAGGTCCCCGTCCGGGACCGCCCAGGCAGGGGATGTCGCACACGCGGCGGCCGCGCGGCGGGCCTCGGACACCAACTCCAACACGCGACCAACCTAGAACAGATGTACGACAGGATGGGTGCCCTGTGGATAACCCTGTGCCGCCAGCCGACCCGGCATCCTCGGCGCGGGCAGCAGCACCGACGACACCCGCCGAACGTGCCCGCCCGGACGCGATGCCACGGCTGCCGTACCCGGGGCGAGGCTTACCTGACTCGGACGATGCTCTTGCCGTGGGTCTTCCCGCCGGCCAGGTTCGCGATCGCGGTTTCGACGTCGGGCAGCTCGTACTCGGCAGTGATGTCGATGCGCACCGACCCGTCGGCGACCAGGCTCATGGCTCCGGCTGCGCTGTCGGCCAACCGTTTCGGGCTGGTCTGGCCGGCCAGGCTGCTGTTGTGGACACGAGTGACTGGCCCCTAGCGGGGTCAGTGGCTCAGCACGATCTTTCCGCGGGCGTGGCCGGTCTCGCTCAGTTCGTGGGCGGCGATGGCGTCCGCAAGCGGAAACACCCCCGCGATCGGCACGGTGAACCGGCCCTGCTCCGCGAGGGTCGCGGCGACGGCCAGCCCTTGGACCGCCTGCGGATCCGCGCCGGGGCCGCCCGAGTGGGACAGGTGCACCCCGTACGCCGCGGCGTTCAAGTCGGCGACCGTCACCACCCGTTCCGTGCTTCCGGTGAGATCGATCAGGTCCGGCAGGGACCCGGATCCGGCACAGTCGAGAACGACGTCCACCCCGCCCCGGGCCAGCACGTTGACGCGGTCGCCCAGGCCGGGGCCGTACGTTGTCGGCGTCGCCCCGAGGCCCGCGATGAATTCGTGGTTGCGGGCGCTGGCCGTGCCGATGACCGTCGCGCCGCGCGCCGCCGCGAGCTGCACGGCGGTCGAGCCGACGCCGCCGGCTGCGCCCTCGACCAGCAGGGTCGTGCCCGCGCCTACCCCCAGCAGGTCGAGCACGCGGGTGGCGGTTTCGACATTCGCGGCTGCGCCGCCGGCCTGTTCCCAGCTCAACGCGTCCGGTTTGGCCGCCCAGGCAGTCAGGACGGCGTACTCGGCATTCGCGCCGCCCAGCCGGGCGATGTCGACAACGCCGAAGATCGCGTCGCCCGGCCGGACACCGGTGACCCCTGCGCCGACTTCGTCGACTACTCCGGCGGCGTCGACGCCGAGCACATGAGGAAGTGGCACCGGGATCCTGTCGCGGAAACGGCCCGACCGGAGATACCAGTCGGCGGGCGTGACGCCCGAGGCCCGTACGGCCACTCGGATGTGGCCCGGCCCGGCATGCGGTTCCGGCGCTTCGGCGACTCGTAGCACGCTTGCCGGACCGTACTCGTTGAATTGCAGTGCTCGCATGGCGCAGGACGTTAACGGAGCGCCCCGTCCACTTAGCTGAAGTGAGAGAGATGCCGGACCGTTTGCCTCACACCCTTCGCTCCGACGCTCGGGACAACCGCGAGCGGATCCTCTCGGTGGCCCGCACGGCGTTCGCCGCCGCCGGGCTGGACGTGCCGATGCGCGAGATCGCCAGACGCGCCGAAGTCGGCCCGGCCACTCTCTACCGGCGTTTCCCGACCAAGGAGGCACTGGTCACTGAGGCCTTCGCCGAACAGATGACGGCCTGTACGGCTGCCGTCGACGAGGGCCTCGCCGACCCGGACCCGTGGCATGGTTTCTGCCACATGATCGAGAAGGTCTGTGCGCTGCATGCCCTTGACCGGGGCTTTACCGCAGCCTTCATTTCGGCGTTCCCGCACGCGATCGACTTCACCGCGACCCGGGAACGTGCGCTGCGCTCCGTCGCCGAGCTGGCCCGTCGCGCCAAGGCCGCCGGCAGGCTGCGGCCGGACTTCGTCCTCGACGACCTGATCCTGGTGCTCATGGCCAACAGCGGCATCCGGGCGACCTCGCCGGCCGCCGCGATGGCGGCCTCCCGCCGCCTGGCCGCCCTGCTCCTCCGAGGCTTCAGCGTCGAGCCGGCCGCCCCGCCGCTACCTCCGGCGGTCCGGCTGCCGCTCCTGCCCCTGACGTGAACCCCCCTGCGCTACGGCGGCACGGCGGCGAGGATGGCGTCGACGCGGCCCGAGAACAGGTCTGGCGTCACGGTCGCACTCCGGCTGCCGAGCCGGTCTTCGTTCTTGTCACGGACGGCTATCCGGTGCGGCTGCTCTACGACGTCGAGGTCTACTCGGACACAGTTCCTTGAGACCGGAGTTCGATTTTGCTCGGGCCGTTGAAAGGCGCCAGGGACAGCACCGCCCTCGGCGTCCGCAGCTCCTCGTTCTCCGCGAACAGCTTTCGCGCCTCATCGAAGGGCACCTCGTCGCACGCCACGAGCGAGGCCCGGTCATAGACCGCACGGTTCGCGTCCGTCATCTCCCGGCTGCCGCCCGTTCCCGTCCCCCAGGTGTCCCACAGCAGCGTCTCCGTCTTGTTCAGCGCCGCGAGGTCGATCCGGACGTCATGGGCCACGAACCACTCCCCGAACATCACCCCCTCCTCCGGAGGGTGGAGTCCGAAGGTCTCCGGGTCCGCGTCGCCCGCTCGGATCGCCTGCCAGGCCTTGCCGGCGACGAGAAAACGGTCGCGCGGCACGTCCATCGGGTCGAAGTCCACCTGCCAGGTGTCGACGATCACCGGGTCGGTCAGCATCGGATCGGCGAGCAGCCAGCCCCGTTCGCTGTCCCAGTATTCGGTGACGACGTGGTCGCCGTGGAATCCGTTCGAGCCGAAGTAGTCGGCGAAGCCGGACCGCAGGCGGGCGGGGATGCCGGCGTGGCGCAGGAAGGAGCAGTGCAGCAGCGCGAAGTCGCGGCAGACACCGACGAAGCGGTCGCCGAACTCGCGCCGCCGTGTCAGCGGGGCGTCGTTCCGCTCGATGATGATCTGCAGGATGTCGTCGAGGTAGCGCGTCTCGGCATCGTGGTGCAGGCGGTCCCGCGGAATGACGTAGCCGAAGAGCTCGCCCTCCAGCCGGTGGACCATCAGATCGCGGGTCGTGCGGGCGAGTTGAGCCGGATCACCCGGCAGGTCGGCATAGCGCGGGGCGAGTCCGCCGGGGTCGGAGAAAGCGCTCTGTGCCACGTAAAAAGCGGCGACGGCCGGGGCAAGGGATGCGGAGGGCATGGCTGGACCGTGTCAAAATGTCGGCGAAATTGTCCAGCCGTCAGGTGTTGTGCGGGGCCACGGCCTCGCGGTTCTCCGCGGCCAGGGCCGGGCCCAGCAGCTCGTCGCAGACCCGGATCAGCCGGGCCCGCAACGCCGACGCCCGCCGGGCGAACTCGCGCTGGCGGTTCACGTATTCGGCCTTGCCCTCGGCGGTCTCGATTTTCACCGGCTCCTCGCCGTACGACGTCAGGTCGTACGGGCTGGCCTGCATGTCCAGCAGCCGGATGTCGCCGGCCAGGGCGAAGCAGTCCAGGGCCAGCGCGCCCGGCACCGCGGGCCCGAGCTTGCTCGCCCACTTGTGGCAGTCCATCGCCGCGTGCAGGCAGCCGGGCTGGTCCAGGTCGACCTGGGTGGCGCGGGTCGGCTGCAGGCGGTTGAGGCCCACCGCCTCCGGGGTGAAGAAGCGGAAGGCGTCGAAGTGGGTGCAGCGGATCGGGTGCTCCTCCACCACCTTGTCCGTCTCGGCCTGGCCCAGGCGCAGCGGCAGGGAGTGCCGGTGCTCCGGCTGGCGGTAGACCATCGCCCACTCGTGCAGGCCGAAGCAGCCGGAGAACGCCGGGCGCGACGCCGTCGCCGTGAGCAGGCCGTGGATGTATCGGACGCTCTCGCCGCGGGCGTGCATGTATGCCTCGAGGTCGAGCGTCACCACGCCGTCCGGGTGCGCTTTGTACCACTTCCAGCCCGCGTGCTCGGCCAGCCCGGTCGGCGCCGACGCCAGGCCGGTGCCCACGCCGGGGTGCCAGCGGCGGAGCTGGGCCGGGCGGGTGCCGTAGTAGTCGTACAGAAAATCCTCTATGGCGTGCTTCTCGCCGTTGGCCTTCCTGGCCCGGTGCCCGGCGGTCATCTCGTCCGCCCGCTCGGCGTGGGCGCGAGCCAGCGGGATCCAGCTGACCGAGGGCAGCACAGTGGTCAGCGTGTGTGTTTCGCTGATCCGCATCGCACCAGCGTATCCAGCAAGTCCACTCCTATCGAGCCTCGGCGTCGTCTGTAGTGAGGAACGCCCGAACGAGGTCCGCCACCGCCGCGGGCGCGCTCTCGTCGGGCGCGTTGTGATCGAGTTCCGGCATCAGTACGTATCGGGCATGCGGGATCAGCTCGGCGAGCCGTGGTTGCACCCGGCGCAGCCAGTCCGGGCTGCGCCCACCCGCGACGATCAGAGTCGGCGAGGTGATGGCGGCGTACCGGCCGCCGTCGGAGTCCAGGCCGGCGGTCTCCCGCAACTCGGCCGGCACGGTGGGCAGCAGGTCCCGGGTTTCGCGCCCCTGCGGCGTCTGCAGCAGGAACCAGGCGAAGGCCGTGTACGCCGGCAGCGGCAGCACGCCGACAGGTGCGAAGCCCAGCCCGCTCAGGAACATGGCCATCGCCCCGGCGGCCCGCCCACGCTCCAGCCGGCGCTCGAACGCCGGCAGGAACGTCGGGTCGAACGAGCCGTCGAGACTGACGCCGGGCTCGTAGACGACCAGCCGGCGCAGGTCGCGGCGCAGGGCGACGTGCAGGCCGGCCAGGCCGCCGTAACTGTGCCCGAACAGCTCGGCGGACCCCGTCGCGTCGAGGACGGCCACGGCGTCCTCGGCCTCCCGGTCGATCGAGTAGCCGGGGCCGGGCGGGCCGCTGTCGCCGCGACCGCGGCGTTCGATGACGTGCACCGTGCGGGAGTCCGCCAGCGACTCGGCGAGCCGCCGGTAGTGGTGCGAGCGGCGCAGGCTGCCGGGGATGACGACCAGTCCGGGCCCGGATCCGGTGCTGGTCACGTCGAGCCGGGTGCCGTCGGCGCTGATGATAGTCGGCATACAAATAAATGTAGTACATCTGCTACATCCTTGATAGTGTCCTCGACATGGAGACGATGACGGGGGCGTTGGTGGCGGCACTGGAGGAGGTCCCGGAGGAGACCGTGCTCGACGTCCGCGACCTGCGGATGCGATATGGCAGCACGGACGTCCTGCACGGGGTGACGTTCACCGCCCGGCGCGGCGAGGTCCTCGCCCTGCTCGGCCCGAACGGCGCCGGCAAGACCACCACCATCGAGATCCTCGAGGGCTTCCGGATGCGTTCGGCCGGCGAGGTCCGGGTCCTCGGCGTCGACCCGGCCACCGGCGGCGAGCAGTGGCGGGCCCGGCTCGGCGTGGTGCTGCAGTCCTGGCGCGACCACGGCAAGTGGCGCGTCCGTGAGCTGCTGCACCACCTCGGCACCTACTACGCCGACTACTCGACGCCGCGGCTGCGTCGGCCGTGGCCGGTCGATGACCTGATCGACATCGTCGGCCTGGGCGCGCAGTCGGGCGTACGGATCAACCGGCTCTCCGGCGGCCAGCGCCGCCGGCTGGACGTCGCGATCGGCATCGTCGGCCGCCCGGAGATGCTCTTCCTCGACGAGCCGACGGTCGGCTTCGACCCCGCCGCCCGCCGCGAGTTCCACGACCTCGTGCACCGGCTGACCGACGTGGACGAGACCACGATCCTGCTGACCACCCACGATCTGGACGAGGCGGAGAAGCTGGCCGACCGGATCGTCATCCTGGCCGGCGGCCGGATCATCGCCGACGGCTCGGCGGACCAGCTCTCCCGCCGGGTCGCGGGGGAGTCCGAGATCCGCTGGACCCGGGACGGTGCCCGGTACGTGCACTCCGCCGCCGACGCCACCCGCTTCGTCCGCGAGCTCTTCCTGCAGCACGGCGAGGACATCGCCGAGCTGGAAGTCCGCCGCACCAGTCTGGAGGACACGTACATGACTCTGGTCCGCGACTTAGAGGCCGGCCGGGGCGACACCGCGGCCGCGGCTTTCGAGGCGATCCGATGAGCGCCGTCTCCACCGCCGCCCGCTCGGGCCTGGCCCGTGGCGGCATCGAGCTGCGGCAGACCCTGACCAACGTCCTCGACCTGTGGACGTACTTCTTCCCAGCGGCCCTGCTGGTCGGCACCGTCTTCTTCATGCGTGACGCCACAGTGCCCGGCACCGACCTGTCGCTCGGCGCCCGCACCCTGCCCAGCACGCTCGGCATGGGCCTGGCCTTCGCGGGCCTCCTCACGGTCGCCACCCAGCTGGTCACCGACCGCGAGGACGGCACCCTGCTGCGGGCCAAGGCGACGCCCAACGGCATGGCCGGCTATCTGATCGGCAAGCTGGTCCTGGTCGGAGGGATGGCGGCGATCGGCTTCGTCCTGCAGCTCGTGCCCAGCCTGTTCATCGTCGACGGGCTGCGGGTGGACGCGGCCGGGTGGCTCACCCTGTGCTGGCTCGTGCCGCTCGGCTTCGCCGCCACGATCCCGCTGGGCGCCGTCTTCGGTTCCCTGCTCGACAACCCCCGCAACATCGGCCTGCTCCTGCTGCCGCTGGGTGGCCTGATCACTATCTCCGGGATCTTCTACCCGATCACCAGCATGCCGGGCTGGCTGCAAGGCGTCGCGCAGGGCTTTCCCGTCTACTGGCTAGGGTTGGGCATGCGTTCCGCGTTCCTTCCCGACGGGCTGGCCGCCGTCGAGCTTGGCCATTCCTGGCAGCATCCGGAGACCTTCGGCGTGCTGCTCCTCTGGGCTGTGCTGGGCCTGCTGCTGGCCCCGATCGTGCTGCGCCGAATGTCGCGCCGCGAGTCGGGCTCGGCCGTCGCCGCCCGGCGCGAGAAGGCCATGGCACGGATCGGGTGACGGACGACGCATGAGCAGTGAGATCACGTACAACCGCATCGCGATGCTGCGCGCCGAGCGCGGCATCTCGCGCCGCCAGCTCGCCGACGCCCTCGGGGTGCACTACCAGACCGTGGGCTATCTGGAACGCGGCGAGTTCAGCCCGTCCCTGCACCTGGCGTTGCGGATCTGCGGCTACTTCGAGGTGCCCGTCGAGGTGGTCTTCTCGTTGAGCCCGTTCCCCAGGCTGGGCACGGAGTCGGTGCCGCGAAGCGCGTAGCCTCGTTCCTGCGTGTTCGCTCAATGGATGGGGTTCTCCGTGCGTTTCGCTCGTTTTGTTCATGCTGGTGGCGTGTCCTTCGGCGTCGTCGAGGGTGAGTCGGGGGCCGGCGGCCTGACCGTCGCCGAGATCAGCAGCCTCCCCTTCGAGCAGGTGCGCCTCACCGGGCAGCGCTGGGCCCTGGCCGACGTCCGGCTGCTCGCGCCGATCTTCTCCAGCAAGGTGATCGGCGTCGGCCGCAACTACGCCGAGCACGCGGCCGAGCTGGGCAACGAGGTGCCCAAGGAGCCGCTGATCTTCATCAAGCCGTCCACCTCGGTGATCGGCCCGAACGACGCCATCCGGATCCCGCCGCAGTCCCAGCAGGTCGAGCACGAGGCCGAGCTGGCCGTGGTGATCGGCGCTACCGGCGCCCGCCGGGTGGACCGGGCCGGCGCGCAGCGGGCCATCTTCGGCTACACCGTCGGCAACGACGTGACCGCCCGCGACCTGCAGCGCAGCGACCCGCAGTGGACGCGGGCCAAGGGTTTCGACTCGTTCTGCCCGATCGGGCCGTGGATCGAGACCGAGCTCGACGTCAGCGACCTCGAGGTGCGCTGCGAGGTGGGCCGCAGCCCCGATCAGATGGAGGTGCGCCAGCTCGGCCGCACCAAGGACATGGTCTTCGACGTGCCGACCCTGGTGTCCTACATCTCGCACGTGATGACGCTGCTGCCCGGCGACATCATCCTGACCGGCACGCCGGCCGGGGTCAGCCAGATCGTCTCCGGCGAGACCGTGTCGGTGAGTGTTCAGGGCATCGGAGAGCTGCGCAACCCGGTCGTCTCGCTGGACTGAGGCTCGCCCCC
Source organism: Actinoplanes sp. ATCC 53533 (assembly GCF_003947245.1). Lineage (NCBI taxonomy): Bacteria > Bacillati > Actinomycetota > Actinomycetes > Micromonosporales > Micromonosporaceae > Actinoplanes > Actinoplanes sp. ATCC 53533. The sequence continues at coordinate 37,596 of NZ_QHHV01000092.1, forward strand.
CGGCGGGAGCGACTGGCGCTCGATCCCGTCGAGCAGCAGCCGCAGGCCGTAGGCGAAGGCGTCCGCGGCCTGCTGGTCAGGCCCGCGGTCGAAGCCGCCGGCGTGCCACAGCTCGGTCATCGCGGGATGCTGCTCGACGTCGAACCAGTCCTCCCAGAGCTGGCCCCGCTGGCCCCACCACGCGTCGTTGGACTGGCCGCTGGCCCGGCGGAGCAGGGCGTTCTCGCCCTCCTGCCGGGCCGCCCCGGTGACGAACATGACGATCGTGGTGGCGGCCGTGTTGCGCTCGGCCACGGGCACGCCGCCGAGGGTGGACAGGACATACTCGCTCTCCCGCAACGTGCCCGGGCCGAGCGGCGGGCGGGCCCGGGAGACCTGGCACAGCCACGGATGCTCCCGGTACATGGTGACCGTGCGGTCGGCGTACAGCTGGATCTGCTCGCGCCAGAGCACCGGGCGGTCCTCGCCCGGACCCGGCAGCCGGCGGCTGCCGAGGACCTCGTCCACCATCAGCTCGACCAGCTCGGCCCGCGAGGGCACGTAGGTGTAGAGCGTCATGGTCGCGACCCCGAGCCGGGCGGCGACCCGCGCCATCGAGGCCGCCGCCAGGCCCTCTTGGCCGGCGATGGCGATCCCGGCCGCCACCACCTGATCCACGCTGAGCCGGGGCGGGCGGCCGGTGGTCGCCTTGCGTGCCTTCCCGTGCCGCCAGAGCAGCGGCAGGATCCGGTCGGGATCGGTGGCCCCACTGAACTCCGTCATCACTGAACTCCGTCATTTCGCATACCCCGTCATCTCGTATACCCTACGAGAAGAGTTTCCGTAGGATCTACGAGAACTGGGGAGTGCCAATGAAGATCCTGGTGACCGGTGCGACCGGCGGCGTGGGCCGGCTGGTCGTGGACGAGCTGCTGGCCCTCGGCGCGACCGACGTCCGGGCGCTGACGGTCAACCCCACCAGGGCCGGCCTGCCGCCGCAGGTCGAGGCCGTCCGTGGCTATCTCGNGCGCGCGCGCGCGCGCGCGCGCGCGCGCGCG
>NZ_QHHV01000093.1:0-74462 GCF_003947245.1 Actinoplanes sp. ATCC 53533
CCTGTGCCAGGAGGACGTGTGTTCGCCAATCCCGAGGAACTCCTGCGATACCTCAAAGACGAGGACGTCAAGTTCGTCGACGTACGGTTCTGTGACCTTCCCGGCGTGATGCAGCACTTCAACATGCCGGTGGAGTCGTTCGACGACAGTGTGGTCACGGACGGTCTCGCCTTCGACGGATCCTCGATCCGCGGGTTCCAGGCCATCCACGAGTCCGACATGATGCTGCTGCCGGACGTCACGACGGCCTTCGTCGACCCGTTCCGGATCCAGAAGACGCTGGCCCTGAACTTCTTCATCCACGACCCGTTCACGCGGGAGGCCTACTCGCGCGACCCGCGCAACGTGGCGAAGAAGGCCGAGACCTACCTCGCGTCCAGCGGCATCGCGGACACGGCCTACTTCGGCGCCGAGGCCGAGTTCTACATCTTCGACTCGATCCGCCACGAGACCTCTGCCCACCAGGCCTTCTACTACATCGACTCGATCGAGGGCGCCTGGAACACCGGCAAGGAGGAGGAGGGCGGCAACCGCGGCTACAAGACCGCGTACAAGGGCGGCTACTTCCCGGTGTCGCCGGTCGACCACTACTCCGACCTGCGCGACTCCATGGTGCGCCGCCTGATCGACGTCGGCTTCACCGTGGAGCGCTCGCACCACGAGGTCGGCACCGCGGGCCAGGCCGAGATCAACTACAAGTTCTCGACGCTGCTGCACGCCGGCGACCAGATGCAGATGTTCAAATACATCATCAAGAACACCGCCTGGGAGCACGGCAAGACGGCGACGTTCATGCCGAAGCCGCTCTTCGGTGACAACGGCTCCGGCATGCACACCCACCAGTCCCTCTGGCTGGGCGGCGAGCCGCTGTTCTACGACGAGACCGGCTACGCGGGCCTGTCCGACATGGCCCGCTGGTACATCGGTGGCCTGCTGCACCACGCGCCGTCGCTGCTCGCGTTCACCAACCCGACGGTCAACTCGTACCGCCGCCTGGTGCCGGGCTACGAGGCGCCGGTCAACCTGGTCTACTCGCAGCGCAACCGCTCGGCCTGCACCCGCATCCCGGTAACGGGCAGCAACCCGAAGGCCAAGCGCGTCGAGTTCCGCGTGCCGGACCCGTCGAGCAACCCGTACCTGAGCTTCTCGGCCCAGATGATGGCCGGCCTCGACGGCATCAAGAACAAGATCGAGCCCCCGGCCCCGATCGACAAGGACCTGTACGACCTGCCCCCGGAGGAGTGGGGCAGCGTCAAGCAGGTCCCGGGCTCGCTGGACGCGGTGCTGCAGTCGCTGGAGAACGACCACGAGTTCCTGACCGCCGGCGGCGTGTTCACGGACGACCTGATCTCAACCTGGATCGACTACAAGCGCGTCAACGAGATCGACCCGGTCCGGCTCCGCCCGACCCCGCACGAGTTCGAGATGTACTACAACGTCTGACCTGTTCTAACTCGCTGACCTGCGGTTCCGGCTCCGGCCGGAGGTGTGGCGACAACTCGCGAAGCGGCGGTCATGCCCGGCTCATAGCTGGCGTGACCGCCGCTTCCGGCTTTCCAAGAGCGCCGTCGACCAGGGTGCGGGTGCGATCCAGCGCGCCCGGCCACTCGTGCACGTACTCGTTGCTGGCTCCGTTGGGTCGGCGACACCTGGGCTCGCAACCGATCGGCGCCAGGAGGGCTACAGGTACCTCTCGCCGGCTTTCGTGATCTGGGCTGCCAAGTGAGTTCGAGCGGAGTTGCTGGACCATAGTTCGACGCGTTGACTTTCGGCGAGAAGCTCGTCGCCGACTACCGGTCGGCCGCGTTCCCACGGCTCCGGCCAATTTTCGAAGCGCCGAACCTCGATGAAGCCGCGGGCTTCCAAGGAGACGAGACCGGGCCCGAGGACGTCGGCGACCCGCTGCCGCGATGGAGCCTCCGGCCAGCCAAGTTCCCAGAGCGGCGCGGCAGAACCCTCTAAGTCTTCGAACACTAGGTGTTCCCCGAGGTCGAGTCCTTGGTCGTCGCCCATAGCCTGATTCTGCCGGACCTGAGTGGCCCTGACACGGGGTTTATTCGTCAGTTTCGGGTTTCGTCACAGGAAGTGTGATTGATCATCTTTGACCCCATTTGCATCGCACAGAAGCCTTCGCTCGCTGCGTGTCGCCTCTTCAGCACCCCAGGTGGACTTAATGCAAATTGGCCCCCACGGCTACGAGCATGATTAGTGTGTTTGCGGATAGGGCTCAGGAGTTGCTTGGCGGAGAAGATTTTGTAAGGGGACGGCGAGGAGTATGGCCGAGTAGAGATAGAGTGCCGCTCCATACGTCTTCAAGGCGGCCCTTCGGGCCGCGCGCGAGCCCATTCGCCGGCCGCCCGCGCCTTGCCGCTTCGCTCCCGGCGCGGCCCGGCGGTGGCTCGGCGGGTCCAGCGGATACGCCGAAGCCCGGCCGCACCGTTGTTGCTGGCGTGGCCGGGCTTCCCGCTGGGCTGCGACTACTCTTCGAGCTTTTCAAGCCGCTCGTCGTGGAGGGCCTGAAATCCCTCCAGCTCGTCCACGCGCCTCCGGAGACTTTCGAGCTCCTCGAGAACGAGCTTGCCGAAGTGCGTGTTCTTGTCAGGGCCTGCGGCTTCGATCGCGGCCTCGAACTGCTTCCTTGATTTGGGCACGCAGAAAGCCTATCGAGTGAGCGGGAACATGGTGACGGGTGGAAGTCTGCGCAAACTATCTGCCTCCGGCGGGCAGGCCTCCGGCCCTACGGCCCGGGTCAGGACTCCGGCGGCCGGGGCAGTCCGCCCCTGGACCCCAGCAGCTCTGGGATGCCCGGCCGTGCCGCAGCGACCCTTCGCACACCGAGGCAACCAGACTGCTCCCGGGTCGGGAATGTCGTTCGTCCGGTAGGGCGCTCCACCTTCCCGACCGGGTGCGGCCCCGGCCGAGCGAAGCTTGCGCGACGGGATGCCACAACAGCAATCGGTTCAGCCCGTCGCGCGAAGGTCAAGATCATGAGCGTCATCAGGGCGACAACTCCGACGCAGAAACACGAGATAACAACGAGAATCGATGCAAAGCGTTGACGCAAGTCAGACGCTGTTCCTGCGCCGTTCGTCCAGGTCGGGCGACACCCTTGATTGATTCGAGATGTACTACAACGTCTGACCTGGTCTTGGGCACAACGTGAGGAATGGCGGTCATGCTCGGCTCTCGGCCGGGGTGGCCGCCGTTTTGCGCTTGCCGAGCGCTGGCCCCGAACGTTCCGGACAGGGGAGTCCGGGGCCTCAGGTCGTCGCGAAAGGGCTCACCAGTCACGCCATTCGTCCGTCAGTTCCGCCCGGTCCACGCCGCGCCGCCTTGTGAGCGCCTCGACGTCGACTCCCGCGTCGGTCAAGGCGTCGTCGATGTAGCCCGCCAGTTCCTCGGCCGTCGTTGTCTCGATCTGACCGGAGTCAGCCGCGTTGATCGCGACGACGACGCGCTCAACCGCGGCCCAGGCCGCCGAGTCGTGTGCCGGATCGAGACGACTGACGTCGCGCTCATAACGCTCGAGGGCACCATCGATCCGAGCGACGAAGTCCTCCGGCCACCACGCCGCCGCGTACGCCTCATCAGGAGCTAGCGTTCCGGCGGCAACGGCTGCTGCCTGCTCCGCCACCTCACGCCGCCAGCGATGCGTCAGTCGCTCGATCATGGGCGACAGGCTAGACGGCACGGCAATGATCCAGGAAGAGCTGCCATCGGAGGGCAGGGCCTACTGTGGCCGGGGCGCTCGTCCCTGCCACTTGGCGGAGGGCTCAGATGGTCATCCGCCTGGGCCGAAGCGGGCACCCAGGCCGCCGAGCCCGCCGACGTCGGTGTGCTTGCCGCAACGCCGGCAGACCTTCAGATTGGGGTCCGGCGTGTCGCGTCGCTGAACCCATGAATGCCACCCGAGGCGGCACTTCCAGGGCTTGCTCATGCCTCGGACGCTACGCCGGTCCGATACGACAAAGCGGGCACCGATCGGACGTCAGCGGCCGGCGCCGAACGTCGTGTCGACAACGTGATGGTCATCGACACATCGGCGGCGAACTGGGCAACGTGTTGCTGCGCCTGCCGGGTCCGCTCGTCGCTTGTTGCCGCGAGGTCGGCAGCACGGGCGTCGAGGCGCTCAGCCCTCCGCTGCAATCGTTGCATTCCCCAGGAGGTGCGGGCGCGATCCGCCCTGTTCCGGACAGCTTCAGCGCCGCCGGGCAGCGTTGCCAACTCGGCGGCGGCGGACACCATCCCTTGGATGGCGGTGATGGGACCCCGCTCGGCTCGATACAGCTCCCGCCGCAGCGGACCCACGGTCAGGAGGAAGGCGTCGCTGGCCGAGCGATGGCCCAGCGCCGATGAGTCCGCCGTGCAGCTTCGCGGGATCGTGACCCTGCAGTTCGAGCTCGGCGATCGCCGCTTTCAGCATTTCTGCCACAGCCATATCTGCTCACCCTGCCATGAGCGTTCGGGGGTCGCTGTTAGGGTCTGCGCACTTCAGTCGCCGGCGCGGAACGGGGCACGATGAGGACGACGCACGAGGACACCCGGGGCTGGGATGCCATCGAGGCTGCGGTGGCGCGGATCGTCGCCGATCCGCACCCGCTGCACTGGGGGACCGGCACCGTGCCCGGCCAGACCGGGATCTACGGGCTGAGCGCCTACCGGGCCGACGGCCACTGGCTGCTCGTGACCTTCGGGCTCACCGACCTGTTCGGGCAGGATGCGGGCGCCGAGTCAGCGGCTGGGGGTTCGAGCTCGTCATGCGCGTGCCCCGGACCGGTGAGCAGCCGCCGGCCTGGTCGCTGAAGCTGCTGGACAAGCTCGGGCAGTATGTCTTCGGCAACGAGCAGCCGTTGGCCTCCGGCCACCGGATGGACCCCGGCGGGCCGATCACCGGCGAGCCCGGCACCCGCCTCACCGCGCTGGCCTTCGCCGAGGATCCGCAGTTGCCGCGCATCGAGTCGCCGCTGGGCCGGGCGCTTTTTCTGACCGTCGTGGGCATCACCGCCGACGAGTTGGCCCGGATGAAGGCCACCAGCACCGACCAGGTGCTCGCCGAGCTGTCCCCGCTCCTGATCACCGACCCGGCGCGCTGATCACCAGTCGCGCCAGGCGTCGGTCAGTTCGCCGCGGTCCAGGTTGCGGCGGGCGGTGAGGGCCGTGACGTCGACGCCCGCCGCGGTCAGCACGGCGTCGAGGTATTCGCAGATCTCCTCGCGCTCGCCGGTCTCGATCACTGCCGCTTCCTCGTCGATGGCGTTGAGGGCGAGCACGACCCGCTCGACGGCCGCCCAGGCGGCCTCGTCCGGGACGGTCGGCTGCGACTCGATCTCCTGCTCGTACGCCGCCAACGTGACGTCGATGGCGGCCGTGGCGTCAGCGGGCCACAGCTCCGCGGCGTACGCCTGATCGCGGGGCAGCGTCCCCGCCGCGACCGCAGCCTCCTGGTCCGCCACGCGGCGCTGCCACCTCTGACTCGGCCTCTCGATCATGGCCGTCAGCCTAGGGGTGTCTGGCGGATCATGACGGCCTGCGCCGGGCCCGGCTTCCGCCTCCCGGCCCACTTGCGACGCGAAACCTGGACCTCGTCTCGGCGACGCCATGATCCGCCAGGCACCCCTGGCGTGGTGGTGTGCCGCTCAGCTGGCTGCGGCGGCGTTGGCTGCTTCGACCGCCGCGCGGATGCATTGCGCCATGCCGATCGCCTGCACCAGGGTGAGCACCGGTGCGGTGATCTCGAACGCCAGGCTGTCCGGCCGCCATGACCACATGCTGCTGGTGGTGACGAGCGCCGCGACCTGACCGCCGGTGCTGTCGGCGACGGTGAAGTTGCGGGCGCTCCAGTTGCCGCTGGTGGTCAGCTCCCGGCCGTCCGCCAGCGTCACGGTTGCTCGCTTCGGGCCGCTCCAGTTGCTGAACTTGACGTTCAGCAAGGGCTCGGACAGCGGGCCGAGGAGCTCGTAACGGTTGCCCCAGAAGCCGGCCGCCATGCCGGTTGCCAGCAGCGTGGCGTCGGCGGCGTCGAAGATCTCGAATTTGTGGCGGGCCGACCATGCCTTGCGGTGGATGACGGCGACCGGACTTCCGTCGCCGAGGGTCACTTCCGCGGTGGTTCCGAAGACGGATTTCGAGGGCAGGAGGAGGACGCCGGTGAAGGTCGACGAGTGCATGGTCCCATCGTCGACCATCGCCGCCAGTGTGCCGCCGCGATCCTCGCGGCCGGGGTCAGCGGGGGCGCTGCTGGCGCATGCCCTTGCCGCCCGGGCGCATGTTCTTCGGGATCGCGCCCTTCGGCATCTGCGGGCGGGCCATCAGGGCGCCCAGGCGCTTGTCGAGCGCGTTGACGTCCTTGCCCGTCAGGTTGCGGGGCAGGCGCATCACCGTCGTGCGGAGCTTGCGGATCGAGAGCTCGCCCTCGCCCTGGCCGATCATGTAGTCGTACATCGGGGCGCTGCCGATCACCTTGGACAGGCGGCGCTTCTCCTGGCCCATCAGGTTGCGGACGCGCTGCGGCTGGCCCTCGCCGAGCAGGATCACGCCGGGGCGCCCGATCACGATGTGCACCATGTCGAACTGGGTGGTGGAGCTCGCTGCCGGGCGCACCCGCCAGTCGCCGCGCATGTTCTCCACGATCGAGGCCGCCGCGCCCGGCTGGCCCTCGGCCGCGTTCATCATCGCCGTGTTCGACCGCAGGTTGAGCACGATCAGCGCCGCCAGCAGGGCGATCATGATGCCGATCGGGATCCACACCCAGCCCAGGCCCAGGAGGACGACCAGCACGGTCAGGGCGAGCGGGATCAGCACCGCCGCGATGATCAGCGGGACGAACCATTTGTCCTGCCGCGCCGTGAACGCGAACACCTGGCCGATCTGCTTCAGGCGCTCGACGAACGACACCTTCTCCTGGGGTTTTGCCATACCCGAAAGTGTAGTGGTCAGCCGGGTGCCTTACTCGCCCAGGACCCGTAGCTGAGGAGGGCCGGGGCCCGGATATGAGGGACCTTCCCCATGCGTGACCGCCACCTTCGCGCGAAGAGTCGAAGACAGCAACGACGACTGAGCCCACCCGCAGCGGAAAACCCATGCAAGTTCGATACATGAGCGCGAGGAGTAGCGATGTTCCAGTTCACGGACGCCGGATTCCAGCTCGACCTCTACCACCAGCGCGCCGGCGAGTGGCGCCGCGCGGCCGCCGCCGACCACCTCGCCCGCGAAGCGACCGCCGACCGCCGGCACCGCCCGCGGTGGCGCTGGCCGGCCCGCCGGCCCCGGGCGGTACGCGCTCCCGCCGCGTCATGACCGTGCTCTTCGGGGCGGGCGCGCCCGCCCAGTGGCATGACATGCTCGATGGTGTGACATCGCACGCCAGCAGTGACGTCCTGGTCGGCCGGGAGGCCGATCTCGCCGTGCTGCGTGACGCCCTGAAGGGCACCCGCAACGCCGAGCCGTCGACCGTCCTGGTCGGCGGCGAGGCGGGGGTCGGCAAGACCCGCCTGGTGGAGGAGTTCTGCCGGGTGGCCACCGGTGAGGGCGCCCGCGTCCTCACCGGCCAGTGCCTCGAGCTCGGCGAGGAGGGCCTGCCCTTCGCACCGTTCGCCGCCGCGCTGCGCCGGCTCGTGCACACCGACGGCCCGGCCGTCCTGGACGGACGCGAGCAGGACTTCGCGCGCCTGCTGCCCGAGCTGGGCCCGCCGCCGCCGGACGCGGTCGGTGAGGCTCGCCGCGGCTACCTGTTCGAGCTGGTCGCGGCCCTGTTCGAGCGGCTCTCCGCGCGGCAGCCCCTGGTGCTGGTGATCGAGGATCTGCACTGGGCGGACAGGTCGACCCGGGACCTGATCGGCTTCCTGGTCCGCTCGGCCCGGCTGCCACACGTGCTGCTGCTGGCCACGTACCGGACTGATGAACTGCACCGCGGCCACCCGCTGCGGCCGTTCCTGGCCGAGCTGGATCGGGTACGCGGCGTGCAGCGCGCCGACCTGGACCGGCTCGACCGTGACGGCACCGCCGAGATGCTGGCCCACCTGCTCGGCGCGGAGCCGGAACCGCGGACGGTCGACACCATCCACGAGCGTGCCCAGGGCAACCCGTTCTTCATCGAGCAGTTCGCCGCGTCCGCCGACCCGAGGTGCAGCGACATCCCGCACAGCCTGCGCGACCTGCTGCTGACCCGGGTCGACCAGCTCACCGACGCCGCGCAGCGGGTGCTGCGGGTGGCCGCGGTCGGCGGCACCAAGTTCGGTCACGAGCTGCTCTGCCGGGTGGCCGGGGTCGACGAGGCCGACCTGGAGTCCGCGCTGCGCGCCGTCGTCGCGGCCCAGCTGATCGTCGTCGACACCGACGGCGGCTACGAGTTCCGGCACGCTCTGGTCCGCGAGGCCGTGCACGACGATCTGCTGCCGGGTGAGCACGCCCGCCTGCACGCCCGGTATGCCGAGGCGGTCGAGGCGGAGCCGAGCCTGGTCGCGGTGGGCCGCGCCCCGGTGGAGATCGCCCATCACTGGTACGCCGCGAACGACCACCCGAAGGCCCTGACCTCGTCGCGCCGGGCGGCGGAGACGGCCGGCCGGCGGTACGCGTACGCGGAGCAGGCCCGGCTGCTGGAGCGCGTGCTGGAGCTGTGGGAGCTGGTCCCGGACGCGGCGGAGCTGCTCGGCGCCAGCCACCTCGACCTGCTTGAGCAGACCGGGCTGGTGGCCATCGACGCCGGCGACCATCAGCGCGCACTGAAGCTGACGAAGGCGGCGCTGGCCGACCTGGACGCGGAGGCCGAACCGCTGCGCGCCGCCCGGCTGCTGGTCCGGCGCAGCAAGCTGCTCTTCAACGCGGGCACCAGCGACGGCGCGGCCGAGGCCCGCGAGGCGTACCGCCTGCTGCAGGGGGCGCCGCCCGCGCCGGAGCGGTTGGCCCTGATCGCCGACGTCGCCTACGCGCTGGGCAAGGTCGACGACGACGAGGCCGAGCGGGTGGCGAGCGAGGCGATCGCCGCCGCCGGCGAGATGGGCGACGTGTCCGCCCAGGTGTCCGCCACCATCACGTACGGGCAGGTGTGCGGTGGCCGGCTGTCGGCCCGGGAGGCGCTGCCCGCGATGGAGGCGGCCGCGGCGCGCGCCCGCGAGACCGATGACCTGCCCAACCTGGCCCGGGCCCTGGTGAACATCTCCGACTCCCTGTACGAGCTGGGCCGCTACGAGGAGTCGGCGACTGCGGCGGCCGAGGGCGTCCCGTACGCGGACCGGGTCGGGGTGCACCGCACCACCGGGGTGTTCCTGCTGGCCAACCACGCCGAGGCGTTGATCGCCCTGGGCCGCTGGGACGAGGCGGACGCCCGGTGCGCGGAAGCGGCGCGGCTGGACCCGCCCGGCACGCTGGCGGTGCCGTGGATGCGGCTGCGCGCCGGGCTGCGGCTGGCCCGCGGTCACGAGGGCGCGGAGCCGCTGGCGCACCGGGCCATCGGCTTCCTCGGCCGGCAGTTCGTGCAGCGGGAGAACAGGCTGTCACTGTCGGAGCTGCGCATCCAGGCCGCCCAGCAGGCCGGGGACAAGGCGGCGGCGCTGACCGCGGCCCGGGCGGCGGTGGCCGAGCCGGCGATCGCCGACCGACCCCGGTACGGCTGGCCCCTGCTCGCCGCAGCGGCCACGGTCGCCGCGGAGTCGGCCGACGGCGAGCTGGCCGCGCGGATCCGGCAGCTAGCCGGGGCGATGCCGCAGCGCCACCCCGCCGACCGGGCGCACGCGGCGCAGTTGGCCGCGACGCTGACGGGCCGGGCGGAGCTGTGGCGCGAGGCGGTCGCCGCCTGGCGGGTCGACGGGCAGCGATATCCGCTGGCGGTGGCGCTGCTGGGCCTGGCGTCCGCGGCGGCGGGCGCGGGCGACCGTCCCGGCGCGGCGGCCGCGGTCGAGGAGGTCGCGGCGGTGGCGGGCGCGCTGGGCGCCAAGCCGCTGTCCGAGGCCGCGGACACCCTGGCCCGCCGGATCGGGTTGCGCTCGGCGGCGCATCCGGTCGCCACGGGTACGGAGACACTGACCGACCGGGAACGTGAGGTGCTGCGGCTGGTGGCCGAGGGGCGCAGCAACAGCGGGATCGCGCAGCAGCTCTACATCTCGCCGAAGACAGCCAGCGTGCACGTCTCCCGGATCATCGCGAAGCTGGCGGTGGCGAACCGCGGCGAGGCCGCCGCGGTCGCACACCGCCTGGGACTGCTGGACGACTGACCGATCCAGGCCGGGCCAGCCGCCGCCGCGGGGGCTCGCCGGCCGGGGTTGGGCCTTGTCGGCGGGGGACGGGGCCTTGTCTGCTGGGTCGGGGTTGGCCCTGTCGGCCGATGGCCGTGGATGGGGCTCTGTCGGCCAGGGTCAGCTTCGGGCGTGCTGGGCCTGCCGGGCGGTGACCGCAGCGACCGCGGAGACCCAGAGCATCGCGGTGATCGCGCCGATCGCCAGAGTCAGGGAGCCGGCCGCGCCGCCGCTCATCGCCCACAGGTCGCCGGCCAGCAGCGCGGTGCCGGCCACCACGGAACCCACGGCGGCGCCGCGCTGTCCAGCCCGGCCGAAGTGCCGGGCCAGCACGTAGCAGGCGGCGATCGAGGCGGTGAAGGCGATCGTGCCGGCGGCCATGTGGCCGTAGCTGTGCCAGCTCAGCGTCGCGGGCATCCCCGCCGGCGTGCCGGCCGGGAAGCCGTCCGCGGCGTCCATCACGAAGACCCCGGCGGCGAGCATGCCGGCGCCGTTCGCCGCGACCAGGCGGGGCAGCCACTTGCTGGGCAATGCCCGGCGCAGCCCGGCCGCACCGGCCATGGTCAGCAGCCCGGCGACGACGAAGTTGGTGATCTGCAGCCAGCCGAGAGCGCCGTTGCTCAGCACGCTGAGCGGATGCCGGGTCAGGTCGAAGCCGTCGCGGGTGGCGGCCTGGGCGAGGGCGACGGTCGCCCACAGCGGCCCGGCGATCGCGGCGCAGGCGAGCAGGGAACGGGTACGGACGGCGACAGTGGGCACGGTACGGGCGGTGAGCGCGGTCATGTCTGGGCCTCTCTCGGATTCGTATGCTGCGGTTCTGCCGCTACGTCGCTCCCACGATGTGACAGAGAATGCTTTCATTACCTGTCACATCAATCGTTCGACGCTGGGGCACACGACCACCACCGAGAACGGAGCACCTCCCATGCGTTACCTGATGATGTCGAAGCCCTCCGACCAGCCCGCCGACGAGAAGCTGTACGCGGAGATGGGCAAGTTCATCGAGGAACTGACCGCGTCCGGCGTGCTGTTGGCCACCGGCGGCCTGGAGGCGGGAGGCGTGCGGGTGACGTCGGTCGGCGACGAGATCACCGTGACGGACGGCCCGTTCACCGAGGCCAAGGAGGCGGTGGCCGGCTTCGCGCTGGTCGAGGTCCGGTCCCGCGCGGAGGCCATCGAGCTGACCCGCCGCTTCCGCAAGATCGTCGGCGACGGCGAGAGCGTGATCCAGGAGGTCTTCGGCCCGTGACCCACCCGCGGAGCACCGTCGGCCCGGAGGTGGGCCGGCGGTGACCGACGTAGCCGCCAGGATCGACGCGGTCGTCAAGCTGGAGTCGGCCAGGATCGTGGCCGCCCTGATGCGCATCGTCCACGACGTCGGCCTGGCCGAGGAGTTGGCACAGGACGCGCTGGTCGCCGCCCTCGAACAATGGCCGGCTGCCGGCGTACCGGAAAATCCCGGCGCCTGGCTGATGACGATCGCCAAACGCCGCGCGGTCGACCACATCCGACGCTCCAAGCTGCACGAACGCAAGGCCGAGCAGCACGCCCGCGAGCTGGACCAGCCGGCGCCCGCCTCGGAGCGGGACGATGTGCTCCGGCTGATGTTCATCTCCTGCCATCCGGTGCTGCCGACCGAGGCCCGGGTGGCGCTGACCCTGCGGGTGGTCGGCGGCCTCACCGCCGCCGAGATCGCCCGCGCGTTCCTGGTCACCGAGCCGGTCGTGGCCCGCCGGCTCGCGACGGCGAAGCGCACGCTGGCCGAGGCCCGGGTGCCGTTCGCCCTGCCGGAGGCGGACGACCTGGCCCCGCGGCTGTCGTCGGTCCTCGAAGTCATCTACTTGATCTTCAACGAGGGCTACTCGGCCAGCTCGGGCGACGACCTGATCCGGCCGGCGCTGTGCCTGGAAGCGCTGCGGCTGGGCCGGCTGCTCGCCGACCTCGCATCCGGCGAGGGCGAGGTGCACGGCCTGGTCGCGCTGATGGAGATCCAGGCGTCCCGCGCGGCCGCGCGCACCGGCCCGGCGGGCGAGCCGATCCAGCTGCACGAGCAGAACCGCGGCCGATGGGATCAATTGCTCATCCGCCGCGGCTTCACCGCGATGCTGCGGGCCCGCGAGATCGGCGGTACGCCGGGACCGTACGTGCTGCAGGCGGCGATCGCGGTCTGCCACGCCCAGGCCCGCACGGCGCAGGACACCGACTGGCCCCGCATCGCCGCCCTGTACGACGCCCTGGCCCGGCTACGGCCGACACCGATCGTCCAGCTGAACCGGGCGGTGGCGGTCGGGATGGCCCGTGGCCCGCAGGCGGGGCTCGACCTGGCGGACGCGCTGCTGACCGACCTGGCGCTGCGCGACTACCACCTGCTGCCGGGCGTCCGGGGCGACCTGCTGGCACGGTTGGGCCGCACCGGCGAGGCCCGCCGGGAGTTCGAGCGGGCCGCCGGCCTGGCACGCAACGCCGCCGAGGGCGCCTTCCTGCGCCGCCGGGCCGATGAGATCACCGTGGCGGGGGCGGCCGGCCGCACGCTGGGGGAGGCGGCCGGTGAATTCCTGGCCCGCGAGGATCTGGACGCGGCGACGCTGCGGTCTTACGGCCAGACGCTGACCCGGCTGTGCCGGACGGTGGGCGAGCGGCTGCCGCTGGCCGAGCTGACGGCGGAACGGGTGGCCGAGGCCTGTGCCACGGCGTGGGGCGACGCGGCGGCCAGGACCTGGAACCGGCACGTGTCGGCGATCCGCTCCTTCAGCGCCTGGGTGTCCACCGCCGACCCCGCTCTGGTTGCTGCGGCTGGCCCTGCGCTGGGTCCTGCGGTTGGCGTTGGGCCGGGTTCGGTGGCTGGCCTTGCGGCGGGTCCTGCGGTTGGCCTTGCGGCGGGTCCTGCGGTTGGCCTTGCGCCGGGTTCTGCGGTTGGCCTTGCGCCGGGTTTGGCGGCTGGCACCGGGCCGGATTTGGTGGGTGTTCGGGTGGGCTTCGCGACTGGTCTCGGGCGGCGCCCGGAGGTTGGGGCTCGGACCGCGCCGTTGGCCGGGCCGGATCTGGACGGGCTGTGGGAGCGGGCCGACGTGGCGTTGCGTGAGCGCACGCTGTGGCGGTTGCTGCATGAGTCCGGCGCCACCGTGCGGGCGGTGCTGGCGTTGAACGTCGAGGAGCTGGATCTGGCGGACCGCCGGGGGCGCAGCGGGACCGGTTATGTGAGCTGGCGGTCCGGGACGGCCAGGCTGCTGCCCGAGCTGCTGGCGGGGCGGGCGCGTGGGCCGGTCTTCCTGGCCGATCGCCGGCCGGGGCCGGGGCGGATGCCGGCGGAGGCGGACCGCTGCCCCGAGACGGGCCGGGGTCGGCTCTCCTACGAGCGCGCGGAATACCTCTTCAAGCGGGCAACCGGCGCCACCCTCCGCCGCCTCAAGCCGCGTTGACCGGTCACCGCGTCGCGTTCGCATCCGCTGCATCAGCGGCGGGCCTCGGGTCAGGCGCGGGCGGCCAGGGCCTGCTGGTAGAGGCGGCCGGCGCGGTAGGACGAGCGGACCAGTGGGCCGCTCATCACGCCGGCGAAGCCGATCTCCTCGGCCTCCGCGTTGAGCTCGACGAACTCTTCCGGCTTGACCCAGCGCTCCACCGGGTGGTGGCGTGGGGTCGGCCGCAGGTATTGCGTGATGGTGATCAGCTCGCAGCCCGCCGCGTGCAGGTCGCGCAGGGCCTGGGAGACCTCGGCGCGTTCTTCGCCCATGCCCAGGATCAGGTTGCTCTTGGTGACCAGGCCGGCCGCGCGGGCCTGGGTGATCACGTCGAGGGAGCGGTCGTAGCGGAAGCCCGGGCGGATGCGCTTGAAGATGCGGGGGACCGTCTCCACGTTGTGGGCGAGGACCTCGGGCGCCGCGCCGAAGACCTCGGCGAGCTGGTCGGGCTCCGCGTTGAAGTCGGGGATCAGCAGCTCGACGCCGCAGCCCGGCTGCAGCTTGTGGATCTGGCGGACGGTCTCCGCGTAGAGCCAGGCGCCGCCGTCCGGGAGGTCGTCGCGGGCCACGCCGGTGACCGTCGCGTATTTCAGGCCCATGGTGGCGACGGACTCGCCGACGCGGCGGGGCTCGTCGGCGTCGAACTCGGCCGGCTTGCCCGTGTCGATCTGGCAGAAGTCGCAGCGGCGGGTGCACTGATCACCGCCGATGAGGAAGGTCGCCTCGCGGTCTTCCCAGCACTCGTAGATGTTGGGACAGCCGGCCTCCTGGCAGACCGTGTGCAGACCTTCCTTTTGCACGAGGCCGCGCATGTGGGTGTATTCCGGGCCCATTTTTGCTTTGACTTTGATCCACGGCGGCTTGCGCTCGATGGGAACTTCGGCGTTGCGCGCCTCGATGCGCAGCATGCGGCGGCCCTCGGGAGCAATAGTCACAGGGCTGAGGTTACGCCGATTACAAGATCAACCGTTGCAGGGGCGGCGAGGCTCACATACCTGATCCTGTGAGCGCCCTCACGCTCGACCGGGAAACCCGGTTTGCCGGTCGTCCGACCGCTGTTAACGTCCCGTGCACGGTGCTGACGGAACCGAGTAGCGCTCCGAATCGCCGGCCGAGAGAGCCACCACGAGCTGTGACGGTGGCCCGGTGCCGGGGCGTGAAGACACTCCCGAGCCGAGTTCTACAAGAGGCGCCCGCATGGCGGGCGTGAAGGTGTGGTGGCACCGCGAGGATCCCGCTCGCCCACACCTCCCTGGGGCCGCGTTGCAGTCACCGAGGAGGTCAACAGCCATGCAACGCATCCTCTCCACCGAACTGGCCCGGCACACCGGCGAGATCGTCACGGTCGCCGGCTGGGTCCATCGCCGCCGGCTGCTCAAGGCCGTCGCTTTTCTGATCCTCCGGGACTCCGCCGGGCTCACCCAGGTCGTCGTCGCCCATCCTGCGGTCCGCGCCCTGGTCGAAGGGCTGGGCGAGGAGTCCGTGGTCGAGCTGACCGGCACGGTCACGGCGAACCCGGCCGCGCCCGCCGGGGTCGAGCTGACTGCTCCCGTGCTGCGGATTCTGAACGCTGTGGACGTACCGCTGCCTTTTGATCTGCATCGGCCCGCGCTCAGCGCGACCCTGCCCACCCAGCTCGACCATGCCGCTCTCTCTTTGCGGCATCCGAGCCGGGCCGGGGCGCTGCGGATCGCGGCGGCCGCGACCGCGGGCTTTCGGGCCGCGCTGGAGCAGCGGCGGTTCGTCGAGATCCACACACCGAAGATCGTCGCCCAGGCTTCGGAGTCTTCAGTCCAGTCAAGGGCGGTGGCGGGGCGGTCGGACGGGGGATCTGGTGCGAATGTGTTCGCGCTCGACTATTTCGGGCGGCCCGCCTACCTGGCGCAGTCGCCGCAGTTCTACAAGCAGCTGATGGTCGGGGTGTTCGAGCGGGTTTACGAGGTCGGCCCGGTGTTCCGTGCCGAGCCGCACGACACCGCCCGGCACCTGGCGCAGTACACGTCGCTCGACGCCGAGCTGGGCTTCATTGCCGACCATCGGGACGTGATGGCCGTGCTCACCGAGGTGGTGGCCGGGATGACCGCCACCGTCGCCGAGCGGACCGGTGCCGCCGTGCCGAAGGTGCCGGCCGAGATCCCGGCGCTGCACTTCGCGGAGGCGTTGCGGATCGCGGGTGCGCCCGCCGACGAGCCCGACCTGGCCCCGGCGCACGAGCGGGCGTTGGGGGAGTGGGCGCTGCGTGAGCACGGGTCGGAGTTCGTCTTCGTCACCGGCTATCCGATGCGCAAGCGGCCGTTCTACACCCATCCGCAGCCGTCGGACCCGGTCTGGTCCAACAGCTTCGACCTGCTGTTTCGCGGGCTTGAGCTGGTCACCGGCGGCCAGCGGCTGCACCGCTACGCCGACTACGAGGCCGCGCTGGCCGCGCGGGGCGAGACGACTGCGGCTTATCGGGGCTACCTCGACGGATTCCGGTACGGGATGCCACCGCACGGCGGCTTCGCGATCGGCCTGGAGCGCTTCGTGGCCCGGCTGACCGGCGCCGCCAACGTCCGAGAGGTCACCGCATTCCCCCGCGACCTGCACCGGGTCACGCCGTGAGGCCGGCGGTGAGACCGTGACCTGCCCCGGGTCGCGGCCGTGAGGTCGGTGGTCAGATGAAGACGGCGATCGTTACGGCGACCACGACGATCAGCGGGATGATCGTGGTGCTGATCAGGATCCACCAGGCGATCGGGTGGCCGAAGTTCAGCGCGACCCCGCCGCCCTTCTTCGGCACGAAGACCCGCTTGTCGCGCGGGTCGCGGTAGAGGATCACAGCAGCGTCGGCAGGTGGCGTTCGACGACCGGCAGCAGGTCGTCGACCGTCACCGGCCGGCCCAGCTCCGCGGTGAGCGATGTCACGCCCGCGTCGCGGATGCCGCAGGGCACGAAGCGGTCGAAGTTGGCCAGGTCGCAGTCGCCGTTGATGGCGAAGCCGTGCTGGGTGACGCCCCGGGCCACCCGGATGCCGATCGCGGCGATCTTGCGGTCGGGGCCGCGCTCGTCCGCGCGGACCCAGGCGCCGCTGCGGCCCTCGACCCGGTCGGTGGTGACGCCGAACTCCGCGCACACCTCGATCAGCAGTTGCTCGACGCGGCGGACGTAGGCGACCACGTCGATCGGGTCGGTGAGCTTGACGATCGGGTAGCCGACGAGCTGGCCCGGACCGTGCCAGGTGAGCTTGCCGCCGCGGTCGACGTCGACCACCGGCGTGCCGTCCATCGGGCGGTCCAGCGGCTCGGTGCGCTTGCCGGCGGTGAAGACACTGGGGTGTTCGAGCAGCAGGATCGTGTCCGGCTGGGTGCCCGCCACCACGGCGTCGTGCAGCTGGCGCTGGGTCTCCCAGGCCTCGCGGTAGTCGACCAGGCCAGGGCGCAGCACCTGCAACGTAGAAGTCGTCACGCCCGCCAGCCTAGTCCGTCAGCTGCCGCGGGCCACCGGGTCGATCCCCGGGCGGATGCGCCACAGCAGGACGCCGCCGACGTGCTCCGGCTCGCCGAACAGGTCGGTCGCCATGACCTCCAGCGCCGCCCGGAACACCGGGCCCTGCGAGCCGGTCACCTGCGGGGGCAGGAACACCGCCTCGACCTTCCAGTACGCCAGGTCCTGCCGGGCCTGGTCGCGGTCGAAGTCGCCGATCGGCTGGGTGTAGCCGTACATGGCGGCGCGCAGGAAGAGCCAGTCGGTCTGGTGCGGGGTGGCCCCGATCTGGCCGGTGCCCTCCGGGCCGCCGGGGCCGAGGAAGTAGCCGTCCGGGATCCGGAACTGCTTGCCGCCGCGGGCCATCGTGTATGCCTGCCAGCGCTGCCCGTCGGCGGTGTCGGTGGTGGCGAACGGCAGCGCGGTGAGCACGCCGCCGTCGCTCACGTACTGCTTCCAGATGCCGTCGGCGATGAAGGCGGGCTCGGGCGCGCGCTCGCTGGTCAGCACCGGCAGCGGGAAGAGCGGCACCAGCGCGACCGCGTAGCCGGCCGCCCACAGGGTGTGCGAGCCCACCGACGGCATCGGCTCGGTCAGCAGGTAGTCCGCGGTGAGCGCCAGCAGGATGCCGATCACGCAGGCCACCACCAGGGCGAAGCGGCCGGGCAGGGCGGAGTCGAAGAGTGGCAGGTCCAGCAGCGCCGCGTACGGCAGCTTGATCTCGCTGGTCTCCTTGAAGTATTTGAGCTGCGGCCCCAGGGACAGCACGAGGAAGACGGCTCCCACGGCGTAGATCGCGACCAGGGTCTCGAGCCGCCCGGGCTTCGCCTTCTGGCGCAGCGTCACCGCGCACGCGATGGCCAGCACCATCAGCGGCAGGCCGAAGAACGACGTCTCCTCGGTCGGGTTCGGCGCCAGGTCGCTGCCGAACCCCAGCCAGCCGGCCAGCGAACGGGTCGGGTATTCCAGGAAGGCCCCGACGTCCTCGACGTAATGTGCCTGGTTGAAGCCGGTGCCGCTGAAGGTCTGCGGCCCGGCGAAGTGCATGTAGAGCGGGTATGCCAGCAGCGTCCCGGCGACCACCGCCGTCACGCCCAGCCCGGCGAGCACGGTCGGCAGCGCGGCGCGGGCCGCCGCCCGGCAGTGCGGCAGCAGCGACCGGGTGCCGAGGAAGACCCCGCTGGCCAGCGCCGTGAAGAACAGCCCCTCGGCGGCGATGGAGAAGCCGACCGCCACCACCACGCCCAGGATCACGCCGTGCCGCAGCCAGCGGCGCGGCTCGGGCAGCTTGAGGACCCACCAGAGCACCAGCGGCGCGACCCAGCCCGCGGTCCAGTTCAGGTGACCGTTGGCGTGCGAGATGAAGCCGGGCGCGAAGCCGCAGAACAGGCCGCCCAGGGCCGCGGCGGCCGGCCGGCGGACCAGATGGCGGCGGAGGAACAGATACCAGCCGAAGGCCGAGCCGGCGAGATTCAGCGTGAGGATCGTCACGAAGCTGACCTGTGGGCCGGCCAGGATGGTCAGCGGCGAGAAGAACACGATGAAGACCGTGATCGACGTGTTGGCGGCCAGGTTGACGCCGACCGGCGCGTTCATCATGTCGGTGAAGAACGGATCACCGCCGTTTCCCAGCAGGTAGACGCCGTAGCCCAGCAGCCACTCGAAGAAGGCCTGGTCGCCGGCGTTCTTCACGAGGACGTGCCCGGCCGGGTCCTGCCACAGGCCGTTGGTCACATAACCGGCGAGGGCCAGCGCGACGGCCGCGACGGTCAGATGCGGGCGCCATGATCCGCCGCCGCGGCGGGTCGGGGACTCGACCGGCGGATCGGCGGACTCGGACGGGGCTGCGGCGACGACGGACACCAGGCGCAGGCTACCAAGTTCGAGCCGTCACGGTCGGCCCGCCGGGCTTGAATGTTGATCGATCGCCGCCCGCAGCGCCGCCTCCAGGGTCGGCAGGGTGAAGGTGAAACCGGCCCGCTGCAGGACGCCCGGCAGCGCCCGTTGGCTGCGCAGCGCCTCGTGGGCGAACTCACCGAGGGCTATCTGCAGGGCGATGCCCGGGACCTGCAGCACGGCCGGACGGTGCAGAACCTGCCCGAAAACCTGGGTGAAAGTGGCGTTGGTGACCGGCTCCGGGCCGACCATGTTGACCGGGCCGGCCAGGTCGTCGCGATGGAGCAGGAACTCGGCCGCGCCGAGCCAGTCGGCCAGGCCGATCCACGGGACCCACTGCTTGCCGCCGCCGAGCTTGGCGCCGGCACCCATCCGGAAGAGCATCATCTGCGGCTTGAGCAGGCCGCCGGTCGCGTCCAGCGGCAGGCCCGTACGCAGCAGTACGACCCGGGTGCCGGCGTCCTCGGCGGGCCGGACGGCGGCCTCCCACACCCGGCACAGATCGGCCAGGAAACCGGTGCCGGCCGGTTCCTCCTCGGTGACCGCGCGGTCGCCGGTTTCGCCGTACCAGCCGACGGCGGAGGACTGCAGCAGGACGCCGGGGCGGTCGGCGGCCGGCAGGCTTTTGATCGCGTGGGCGATCGTGCCGGCCGAGTCCACCCGGCTGCTGCGGATCAGGCTCTTGTAGCGGGCGTTCCAGCGCTTGTCGCCGACCCCGGCTCCGGCCAGGTTGATCACCGCGTCGGCGCCGGCGACCACCGCCTGGTCGAGCTGACCGGAGGACGGCTTCCAGGTGGCCTCGTCGGGAGCCTGGGCCGGGCGGCGGACGAGACGGGTGATGTCGTGGCCGGCGGCACGCAACCGCTCGGCGAGCCGGGTGCCGAGGAAACCGGACGCGCCGGCCAGGAGAATCCGCATATCTCCATCATTCCCGAAGTTGAACCCGCTCAAAACAAAGAAGGGGCGCCGAAGCGCCCCTTCCTCACATTCGTCGCGGATCGCAGGTCATGACGACAGGCCGAGGTCTCCCTCGAACTGGCCTGCCTCCAGGCGCTCCTTCACCGTCACCAGGAAGCGGGCGGCGTCCGCGCCGTCCACGATCCGGTGGTCGTAGCTGAGCGCCAGGTAGATCATCGAGCGCGGCACGATCAGCTCGCCCAGGTTCGGGTCGTCGACGACCACGGCGCGCTTGACCACCGCGCCGGTGCCGAGGATGCCGACCTGCGGCTGGTTGATGATCGGTGTGTCGAAGAGCGCACCGCGGCTGCCCGTGTTGGTCAGCGTGAAGGTGCCGCCGGAGATCTCGTCCGGGCTGATCTTGTTGTTCCGGGTGCGCTCGGCCACGTCGGCGATCCGCTTGGCCAGGCCGGCCAGGTTGAGGTCGCCGGCGTCGCGGATGACCGGGACGATCAGGCCCTTCTGGGTGTCCACCGCGATGCCGAGGTGCTCGCCGTCGTGGTAGGTGACCGTGCCGGCCTCCTGGTCGATGGACGAGTTGACCACCGGGTGCATCCGCAGGGCCTCGACCGCGGCCAGGGCCAGGAACGGCAGGTAGGTCAGCTTCACGCCGTTCTTGACCAGGAAGTCGGCCTTGGCCTTGGCCCGCAGGTTGGCGACCTTGGTGAGGTCGACCTCGACCACCGTGGTGAGCTGCGCCGAGGTCTGCAGCGACTCGACCATGCGGCGGGCGATGGTCGCGCGCATCCGGGTCAGCTTCTCGGTGCGGCCACGCAGCGGGCTGGGCGCCGCCTTCGGCGCGGCGGCCGCGGGAGCGGGCTTTACGGCCTCGACCTTGGCGGCGGACTCAGCGGCAGCGGCCTTGTCGGCCGCCTCGATGACGTCCTGCTTGCGGATCCGGCCGCCGACGCCGGTGCCGGTGATCGACGCGAGGTCGACACCCTTCTCGGCGGCGAGCTTGCGGACCAGCGGGGTCACGTAACCGGCGTCACCGGCGCCGTTGGCCTTGACCGTCTCGGCGGCCGGGGCGGCGGCCTGAGCGGGCGCGGCCGGGGCCGGCTCCGGGGCGGGCTTCGACTCGACCAGCGGCGCGGGCTGCTGCTGCGGCGCGGGCTTGGGTGCCTCGGCCTTGGGTGCCTCGGCCTTCGGCGCCTCAGCCTTCGGGGCCTCGGCCTTGGGCGCCTCAGCCTTGGGGGCCTCGGCCTGCGGGGCCGGGGCGGACGGTGCGGGCGCCGCGGCGGGCGCGCCGCCCGGGGTGCCGATGATGGCCAGTTCGGCGCCGACGTCGGCGGTCTCGTCCTCGGGGACCTTGATCTCCAGGACCGTGCCGGCGACCGGCGACGGGATCTCCGTGTCGACCTTGTCGGTGGAGACCTCGAGCAGCGGCTCGTCGACCTCGATGGTGTCGCCGACCTGCTTGAGCCAGCGGGTGACCGTGCCCTCGGTGACGCTCTCGCCCAGGGCGGGCATCTTCACGGCCGTGCCCTCGCCGCCGGTGGGCGCGGCGGCCTGCGGGGCGGGAGCCTCCTCCTCGACCGGCTTCTCGGTCGACGGGGTGTCCAACGCGGCGGGCTCGGGCTCGGCCTCCTCGGCGGGAGCGGGCTCCTGGGCGGCAGGGGCGGCCGGGGCGGGGGCAGCCGAGCCCGCGTCCTCGCCGTCGCCCGCGATGACCGCGAGCTCGCTGCCGACGTCCGCCGTCTCGTCCTCGCCGACGACGATGCGCGTGAGCACACCGGCGGCGGGCGACGGGATCTCCGTGTCGACCTTGTCGGTGGAGACCTCGAGCAGCGGCTCGTCGGCCTCGACCCGTTCGCCCTCCTGCTTGAGCCAGCGCGT
Organism: Actinoplanes sp. ATCC 53533; assembly: GCF_003947245.1. Classification (NCBI taxonomy): domain Bacteria; kingdom Bacillati; phylum Actinomycetota; class Actinomycetes; order Micromonosporales; family Micromonosporaceae; genus Actinoplanes; species Actinoplanes sp. ATCC 53533. The sequence continues at coordinate 21,839 of NZ_QHHV01000093.1, forward strand.
GACGGTGCCCTCGGTGACGCTCTCACCCAGCCGCGGCATGGTGACCGATACCGGCATCTCTCAGAACTCCTTAACCGCTTGCGAACGGGGATCGAAAATCAGGCGTGTGCGTGCAGGGGCTTGCCGGCCAGCGCCAGGAACGCCTCGCCGAGCGCCTCGTTCTGCGTGGGGTGGGCGTGCACCAGCTGGGCGACCTCCTCTGGGAAGGCCTCCCAGTTGTAGATCAGCTGCGCCTCCCCGACGAGCTCGCCCATCCGGGCGCCGACCATGTGCACGCCGACGACCGGGCCGTCGTTGACCCGGACCAGCTTCACGAAGCCCTGCGTCTTGAGGATCTGGCTCTTGCCGTTGCCGCCGAGGTTGTAGTTGTACGTCGAGATCTTGTCGGCGCCGTACTGCTCCTTGGCCTTGGCCTCGGTGAGGCCGACCGAGGCGACCTCGGGGTCGGAGTAGGTGACCCGGGGGATGCCGTTCTCGTCGATGACCGCCGGGTTTCGGCCCGCGATCTCCTCGGCGACGAAGATGCCCTGCTGGAAACCGCGGTGCGCGAGCTGCAGGCCGGGCACGATGTCGCCGACCGCGTAGATGTTGCCGACGCCGGTGTGCATCCGCTCGTTGGTGATCACGAAGCCCCGGTCGAGCGTGATGCCCTGCTGCTCGTACCCCAGGTCCTGGGTCGTCGGGCCGCGGCCGACCGCGACCAGCAGGATCTCGGCCTCCACCGTCTCGCCGCCGGCGAGGTAAGCCTTGACGCCGCCCTCGGTGTATTCGACCTTCTCGAACGGCTTGCCGACCTTGAAGTTGATCTTCCGCTTGCGGAAGGCCCGCTCGACGGCCTTGGAGATCTCCTCGTCCTCGGCGGCGACCAGCCGGGGCAGCGCCTCCAGGATGGTCACGTCGGCGCCGAAGGACTTCCACACGCTGGCGAACTCGACGCCGATGACGCCGCCGCCGAGCACGATCGCGGAGCTGGGCACCCGGTCGAGCTTGAGGGCGTGCTCGCTGGCCAGCACCCGCTTGCCGTCGATCTCGAGGCCGGGCAGCGAGCGGGAATAGGAGCCGGTGGCCAGGATGACGTTGCGGCCGGTGTAGCGCCGGCCCGCCACCTCGACCGTGTCCGGGGCGACCAGCTTGCCGGCGCCCTGCACCACGGTGATGTTCGGCTGCTTGAGCAGGCCCTGCAGGCCCTTGTAGAGCCGGCCGACGACGCCGTCCTTGTAGGCGTTCACGCCCGCCATGTCGATGCCGATCAGGTCGGCCTTGATGCCGAACTGCTCGCTCTCGCGGGTCTGGTCGGCCAGCTCGGCCGCGTGCAGCAGCGCCTTGGTCGGGATGCAGCCGCGGTGCAGGCAGGTGCCGCCCAGCTCGGCCTTGTCGATCAGGGCCACCGACAGGTTGAGCTCGGCCGCGCGCAGGGCCGCGGCATAGCCGCCGCTGCCGGCGCCGAGGATCACGATGTCGAAGGTTCCACCCGGCTGGCTCACGTCTACTCCCAGAAAGCGTCGTTGCCACATGGGTCACATGGTGGAAACGGTCACAGCTGTCCTGGCCATCTTGTCACTTGCCGCACCGATCGATGTAGCCAGGTGCCCGAGAACACCGGTCGAGGACGTACCCTGACCGCAGTCAAACGTGAGGAGTGCGGCGTGGCCTGGTTCCGCCGGCGCAGGGAGCCGTCCCGTGGGAGCGGCCGGACGGCCGATCGCGCCGATTTCGAGCACCTCGCGGAGTTCTTCCGCTCGCGCCGGGGTGTCGAGGGTTTCATCGAGCCGAAAACGACGGTGACCGAGACCACGCTGTTGCTCGTGGCACACGACGGCGAGTGGACCCGGCGGCGGGTCGACTCCCCGGAGGGCGCCCGGCGCTTCGCGCACCAGCTCGCGATGCCGATCTACGACATCCGGCTGATGGGCTACCCGCAGCGGATGCGCGACTACAACGAGCGGCAGAAGCGCCGCCCGGCCTCCTAGCGGGCCGGGCAGCGGCTCCGCGCTAGCCGTTGGCGGCGACGTCGTCGATCAGCGCCAGCAGCGTGCGCACCGGCACGCCGGTGCCACCCTTGGTCCAGTAGCCGTTCGGCTCGCCCGTGTGGTAGGACGGCCCGGCGATGTCGATGTGCGCCCACTCGACGCCCTCGGCCACGAACTCACGCAGGAAGACGCCGCCCTGCAGCATGTGCCCGGCGCGGTCCATGCTCGCGTTGACCTGGCTGATGTCGGCGATCTCCGAATCCATGCCCTTGCGCACGTCGTCGGGCAGCGGCATCGGCCAGGCCGGCTCGCCGACCGCGTCGCCGGCCACCTTGACCCGCTCGCAGGTCGCCGGGCTGCCCATCACGCCGGCGATCCGCTTGCCCAGCGCCACCACCTGACCGCCGGTCAGCGTGGAGGTCTCGAAGACGTAGTCGGTGCCGTCGGCGCAGGCCCGGGCGATCGCGTCGGCGAGCACCATCCGGCCCTCGGCGTCGGTGTTGAGCACCTCGACCCGCTTGCCGCTGAACATCGTGATGACATCGCCCGGCCGGTACGCCGCACCGGAGGGCATGTTCTCCGCCATGGCCAGATAGCCGGTGACCGCGACCGCCGGCTTGAGCGCGGCGACGGCCAGCAGGGCCGCGCCGACGGCGGCGGCGCCCGCCATGTCCGACTTCATCTCCCACATGCCCGCGGTCGGCTTGATGCTGATGCCGCCGGTGTCGAAGGTGATGCCCTTGCCGACCAGGGCGACCCGCTTCGGGTTGGCCACGCCCTGCGGGGTGTAGGTGAGCTTGACCAGCCGCGGCGGCGCCTCGGAGCCCTGGCCGACCGCGACGATGCCGCCGTAGCCACCCGCCTTGAGCGCGTCGAAGTCGAGCACCTCGACCTCGAGGCCGGTGCCGTCCGCGGCGGCGACCACGGCATCGGCGAACTGCGGCGGGCGCAGGTCGTTCGGGGCGGTGTTGACCCAGTCGCGGGTGAGCCGCACGACCTTGGCGACCACCTCCGCGCGGGTCACCTCGGCCCGCGCGGCCGAGTCGGCCGCGTCGGGCACGGTGACCTGCAGGGCTCGCACGGGGTCGCGGCGGGACGGCTGCGGCTTGGTCTTGTAGCCGGCGAACCGGTACGAGCCGAGCAGTGCGCCCTCGAGGATGGCCCGCAGCACACCGGGTGCGTCGGTGTCGTCGGGCACCGGCAGCGCCAGAGCGACGGTCTCGCTGCCGGCGAGCGCGCGGACCGCGGCCCCCGTGCCCCGCCGCAGCGTCTCGGTGGCGGGCGCGGAACCGGACGGCTCGTCGCCGAGGCCGACGGCGACGACCAGCGGCGCGGCGATGGTGCCCAGGGTGGCCAGCTTGGTCACCTCGCCGGGGGCGCCGGTGGCGCCCAGCAGGGCGAGGGTCGACGTCAGCTTCCCGTCGAACGCGGCGGCGATGCTCTCCGCGCCGGCGGCCGGCAGCAGCGCGCCACCCTCGTCGGGCTGACTGTGCAGCCCGATGACGATCGCATCGACGGCCAGTTCGGCGGGGTCGTTGTCGACCAGGGTGAGGGAGGGGGCGGGGTGGGTCACTCGGGCTCTCCGCGACGATGAGGGGCCGGAGCCCCCTCGTGGGCCGCTCCGACGGTGTGGTCACCCCGGCGCGGGTCGCGCCGGACGGTGATGGTGTCCCGCCGATGCTAACCACACACGAGGTCACGGGTAAGTTGCCACTCATGTCGACCGAGGCCGCAACCCCGCTCCGTTCGCCTCTGCACGAGCGCCACGTCGCGCTGGGTGCCAAGTTCGCCGCCTTCGGCGGCTGGGAGATGCCGCTGGAGTATGCCGGCGGCGGCGTCCTGCGTGAACACGCCGCCGTCCGCGAGGCCGTCGGCGTTTTCGACGTGTCGCACCTCGGCAAGGCCCGCGTCACCGGCCCCGGCGCGGCGGACTTCGTGAACTCCTGCCTCAGCAACGACCTGGGCCGTATCGGCCCCGGCAAGGCGCAGTACACCCTCTGCTGCGACGACGCCTCCGGTGGCGTGGTCGACGACCTGATCGCGTACCTGATCGGGCCGGACGAGGTCTTCCTCATCCCGAACGCCGCCAACACCGCCGAGGTGGTGCGGCGGCTCGCCGCCGCGGCGCCCGAGGGCATCACGGTCACCGGCGAGCACCGCCGCTACGCGATCCTGGCCGTCCAGGGCCCGCAGTCCGCCGAGACGGTCACCCGGCTGGGGCTGCCCACCGGCCACGACTACATGTCGTTCAACCCGGCGAAGATCGACGGCGTCGACCTGATCGTCTGCCGCACCGGCTACACCGGCGAGCAAGGTTACGAACTGGTCGTGCCCTGGGACGACGCGGTCACCGTCTGGGACGCGCTGGTCACCGCCGGCGTCCGCCCGTGCGGGCTCGGCGCCCGCGACACGCTGCGCACCGAGATGGGCTATCCGCTGCACGGCCAGGAGCTCTCGCTGGAGATCACCCCGGTGCAGGCCCGCTCCGGCTGGGCGGTCGGCTGGTCCAAGCCGGCGTTCTGGGGCCGCGACGCGCTGCTCGCCGAGAAGGCGGCCGGCCCGCGCCGGCTGCTGCGCGGGCTGGAGCTGACCGGTCGCGGCATCCCGCGGGGTCACATGCACGTGTACGCGGGCGACACGCTCGTCGGCGAGGTCACCAGCGGCACCTTCTCCCCGACGAAGAAGATCGGCATCGCGCTGGCCCTGCTGGACACCGCCGCCGGGCTCGCCGAGGGCGACCTGGTCGAGATCGACATCCGGGGGCGCCGGACGGAGGCACGGATCGTGAAGCCGCCGTTCGTGCAGCCGTCGGTGCGCTGAACCGGGACGTGGTGCCGGCCCTCAGCCCAGGGCCAGCCCGATCAAGGTGACGGTGGTGGTCAGTTCCACGGCCGCGCCGAGCACGTCACCGGTGATGCCGCCGAACCGGCGTACCGCATGGCGCAGCAGCAGGGCCACGACCAGCAGTGCGGCGACGACGGCGGCCGGGCCCTGCCACGGCCGGCCGGGCACCGCCCACACCGCCCCGGCCGCGACGACGGCCGCGGCCGCGACGACCACCGGCGTGGGCACGGTCGACGCGACCAGCGCACCCAGGCCCTCGGGCCGCGCGGCCGGCACGCCGCGGCGGCAGCACAGGGTGACCCCGAGGCGCCCGGCGGCGCACGCCGCGATGATCGCCCACGGACCCACCTCGGTCAGGGCGGCGGCCTGGATCAGCAGGGCCAGCGCGATGGCCGCGACACCGAACGGGCCGATGTCGGACTTCTTCATGATCTCCAGGGCCGCGGCGCCGACGCGGTAGGAGCCCAGCGCGTCGACCGTGTCCGCGAGGCCGTCCAGGTGCAGGCCGCGGGTGAGCAGAGCGCCCGCCGCGACGGTCACCGTGGCGGCGACCGGGCCCTGGCCCAGCAGCACGAACAGCGCGGCCAGGGCCGCGCCCAGCAGGGCGCCGACCAGCGGCGCGACGGTCATCGCGACGGCGGCGCTGCGCCGGTCGACGCGGCCGGTCCGGATCGGCAGCACCGTGAGGGTGGTCAGCGCCAGCCGGAGGCCGTCGAGCACCGGCGGCCGCCCACCGGCCGGCGGGGTCTCGTCAGACACTGGCCGGGCCGGGGCCGGCTGGCTCCGGCTCGGTGAAGTCCTGCTCCTCGTCGCTGCCGGCGGGATCAGGCTCGTCCCCGGGAAGCTCGGCCGGGCCCGCGGCGTCGTGCCCGGCGAGCAGCGCCGGGTGCACCGGCAGCGCGCCGGCCAGGGCGATCGCCGAGCGCAGCAGCGGCAGCACGGCCAGCGCGTTCGCCCCCTCGCCGAGATCCATGCCCAGCTGCACGACCGGGGTCAACCCGAGCACGTCGGCGCCCTGCCGAACCAGCGCCTGGGTGCCCGCGTCGGGCAGCAGGCACCAGTGCCGGGACTGGCTGGCCAGGTCGCGGGCCACCAGCCCCGCCGCGATGCCCAGCGGCCCGTCCAGCAGCACCGGCATCCGCCGGGCCGCCGCGCCGAGCAGCGCGCCCGTGGCGACGGCCAGGTCGGCGCCGCCGAGCTGGGCCAGGATGTCCTTGGCGCCGCGCGACTCCTGCCGGATGCGGTGCATCGCGTCGCGGACGGCCGCGCACCGGACCATCCACGCCGCGTCGTCGTAGAAGCCGCCGGGCACCAGCACCCGGGGCAGGACCGCCACCGGCTCGGCGCCCGTGGTCGCGGCCAGCACGGCGGCCGCCGCGGCTTCCGTGCCCACCCCGCAGGAACCCAGGACGAGCACGTCCCGGCCGGCCTCGGCGGCCGCGTCGGCCAGCTTCCAGCCCTGCAGCAGCGCCGCGTCGACCGCCTCGGCATCCAGCACCGGGCCGTCCTCCATGGCCCCCGAGGCGGGGGTGCGCACCACCACGATGTCGGCCTCCGCGGTGGCCGCGAGCCGGGCCAGCGCACCCTCGCCGGCCTCGGCCTCGTCTGCCCGGCGGGCGGCGTCGGTCACGTCGGCGCCGGCCGCCGCGCCGCCGCCGTGCCGGCCGTCGATCAGCAGGACGCGGACCGGGCCCCAGGCCCGTGGCGTCGCGGTGCCCTGGGTCGCGGCCGCGAACTCGACGGCCTCCAGCAGCGCGCCGAGGCCGCCACCGGGCAGGTCGACCCCGGCGAGCCGGTCGCGGGCGTCCGGACCGGCGTCGCTGTCCGGCAGCGGCAGGTCCATGCCCGCCTCGATGATCGTGCCGGTGGCGACCAGCGGCAGCACCATGGTCGGGGCGTGCAGGGCGTCGGTGGCGGCGTTCGCCGTCCGGGCCCGGTGCGCGGCGACGACATCCTCGGCACTCGGCGGCTGGGTCTGCGTTGGGGCCTGGGTCTGCGCTTCGGGTTGGGGCAGCACCGGCGTGCCGGTGGCCGGAGTGTGCGCGGTCATCGCGTCGTGCATGGCCGCCGCGTCGACCGTCAGCGGTGCCGCGTCGTTTTCCGCCTGCGGCTCGGTGCCGATCGCCGGCGCGTCGGGGCCGGTCTTCAGCCAGGTCGGGCGGCCGGCGACCACGAACGCCACCCGGTCGCACGCGCCGGCCAGCGCCTGGTTGGCGGTGCCCAGCGCGTCGGCGAAGGCCCGGCCGACCGGCGTGGTGGGCACCAGCGACAGGCCCACCTCGGGGCTGACCAGCACCACCCGCGCGGCGCACGCGCGCACCGCCGCCGCCAGCGCCGTCACGGTGGCCGGGTCGTCGTTCGGCTGCTGGGCGGGGTCGAGCAGCGCGGCGACCCAGCCGCCCAGGTCGTCCACGAGCAGCGTGTCGTCGGGCTTCGCCTCGGCGAGCACCGCGGTCAGCCGCGCCGGGTCAGCGCCGGTCTCCTCTGTGGTCCAGGACTGCGGGCGGCGCCGCTGATGGGTCTCGATCCGGGCCCGCCACTCCGGGTCGTCCTCGCCGCCGACGGCCGTGGCGACATAGCGGACCGACGCGGCACCGGCGACCAGCGTCTCGGCGAACGCGGACTTGCCGGACCGGATCCCGCCGAGCACCAGGACCGAACTCCACCCGTCAGCAGACATGCCCGTACTTTAGAGCCGCCCGCCGCGATCACGCGGGGCGACCCGGCCCCGATGGGCCCGGGCGTGCCGGGCGCACCTGCGATCACACCGTAGGGTGGTATCAGGACCACAGATCGACACCTGAGGAGGCGGCGGGATGCCGTGGAGTTGGCGGTACGAGGGCGTCGACGGGCAGCCGGTGGCCGGCCCGGCCGAGACGTTCAGCAGCCAGGCCGACGCCGAGTCGTGGATCGGCCAGGCGTGGCGTGAGCTGGCCGCCGCCGGGGTCACCCAGGTCACCCTGGTCGAGGACGACCGGGTGGACTACCAGATGAGTCTGCTGCCGGCAGAGTGAGCTACCAGGTCTCCCGGGGCGCTCCGAAGAGCGCCTTCGTGCCCAGTCCGGTCTTCGTCGGGATCCTGGCGGTCACGGTCGTCTCGGGCTGGATGGCGTGGATCGGCTACGGCAACGTGCGGGTCGATGTCTTCCTGCTGATCGTGTCCGGCTGGGTGCTCTCGCTCTGCCTGCACGAGTACGCCCACGCGATCGTCGCGTACTTCTCCGGCGACCGGGGCGTGGCCGACCGCGGCTACCTGCGGCTGAACCCGCTGAAATACACCCACCCGATCCTGTCCATCGTGCTGCCGCTGGTCGCGGTGGTGCTCGGTGGCATCGGCCTGCCCGGCGGCGCGGTGTGGGTGGACCACGCGCACATCCGCAGCAAGGCCAGGGAATCACTGATCAGCGCGGCCGGCCCGGCGACCAATGTGGTGTTCGCGCTGATCCTGGCCGTGCCGTTCGCGTTCGGTGCGGGCAGCGACGTCGTGCTCTACAGCGACGGCTCCGGCGGCTTCACCGTCGGCGGCAGCCACGGCGCGTTCTGGGTGGCGCTGGCCGCGCTGGCGTTCCTGCAGGTCACGGCGAGCCTGCTCAACCTGCTGCCGGTGCCCGGACTGGACGGCGGCAACATCGTCCAGCCCTGGCTCAGCGCGCCCTACCAGCGCGCCTACAACCTGTTCGCCCCGTACGGCTTCATCCTGCTGTTCGTGCTGCTCTGGCAGTCGAAGATCAACGTGTGGTTCTTCACGCTGGTGAGCTGGCTCAGCGGGCTGATCGGCGTGCCCGACAGCATGGGTGAGATCGGGCTCGCCTACATGCGCTTCTGGCAGTCGCTCTAGGGGTTGCTTCGCGGGTCATGGCCCGCGCCGCGAGGCGGAAGCTGGGCCCGGCGCAGGCCGTCATGACCCGCGAAGCACCCCCTGGCCCGGCGCCCCGATGTCGGGGCGCCGGGGCACGAGATCAGGGACGCTTCGCCGGGCTGACCGTCTTCGCCGGGTCCCGCTCGGTGACCGGCGAGAGCACCTCGTCGATCGCCTTCATCAGGTCGCTCTCCAGCTTGACCCCGGACGCCTTGGCGTTGTCACGCACCTGCTCCGGCCGGGAAGCGCCGATGATCGCCGCCGAGACATTGTCGTTCTGCAGCACCCAGGCCACCGCGAGCTGCGCCAGCGACAGGCCGGCCTGCTCGGCGAGCGGCTTGAGCTGCTGCACCGCGGTCAGCACCTCGTCGCTGAGCCAGCGCGAGATGAAGTCGGCGCCCGACTTGTCGTCGGTGGCCCGCGAACCCGACGGCGGCTGCTTGCCCGGCTCGTACTTGCCGGTGAGCACGCCCTGGGCGATCGGCGACCAGACCACCTGGCCGACGCCGAGCTCGATCGAGGTCGGCACCACCTCGGCCTCGATGACCCGCCACAGCGCGGAATACTGCGGCTGGTTCGAGACGAACTGGATCTTCAGATCCTGGGCCAGCTCCCAGCCCGCCCGGATCTCGGAGGCCGACCACTCCGACACCCCGATGTAGAGGGCCTTGCCGGAACGCACGATGTCGGCGAACGCCTGCATCGTCTCCTCGAGCGGCGTGGTGTAGTCGAAGCGGTGCGCCTGGTACAGGTCGACGTAGTCCACCTGCAGGCGGCGCAGCGAGCCGTTGATCGACTCCATGATGTGCTTGCGGGACAGGCTGCGGTCGTTCGGCCCCGGCCCGGTCGGCCAGTAGACCTTGGTGAAGATCTCCAAGCCCTCGCGGCGCTCGCCCTTGAGCGCGCGGCCCAGGACCTCCTCCGCGCGGGTGCCGGCGTACACGTCGGCGGTGTCGAACGTGGTGATGCCCACATCGAGGGCGGCCCGCACGCACGCGGCGGCGGCTTCCTCCTCGACCTGGGAGCCGTGGGTGATCCAGTTGCCGTACGCGATTTCACTGATCAGCAGGCCGGAACGGCCGAGATGACGGAACTCCATGCCTGGGACCCTACCGGCCCCTTACAGAACCGTCCGGGTCCCGGAGAGCAGCCGTTCTATCTCGTCCACCACATCGCCGGGCCGCTCCCGGGTCACCTCGACGATCGGATCGCCGTTGCGGTCCAGCGCACCCCAGTGCCCGTCGCGGTCTCCGACCAGGAACGCCAGCGGATGGATCAGCAGCCGGGAGTGCACGGGAGCCACCAGCAACTGCCCGCCACGGTTCACCACGCCGAGCCGGTCACCGGCGTCGATCACGGCCAGCCCGTCGGCGGTGAAACCCGCCACCGGGCCACCGGCGGTCAACTCGGTGGCGAACCGCTGATACCGGAACTGCACCGCGACCCGGCCGTGCCGGTCGATGGCACCCCACCCGCCCCGCCGCACCACGGCCAGCCCGTGCCGGAACGGCCGGACGTCCTCGAACCCCCCGGGCACGATGACCCGGTTGTGCCAGTCGACGGCGAACCAGCCACCGGCCGGCTCCCGGGACACCCAGGCCAGCCCGCCGGAGAACCGGCCGACCTGCACATAACCGCTGGACGGGTCGATGACCAGCCCGCCGGTCTCGTCGATCAGCTCCCAGGCGGCGGTGCCGGGCCGGCGTACCCAGGCCACGCCCTCGTGGAACGGCTGGACCTCGGCGTACCGCTCGGGGATGACGACCTCGCCGTCGCTGTCGGCGTACCCCTGCCAGCCGGAGTCGTAGTCCAGGGCGGGGTGCGGCGGCCGGCTCCGCTGCAGAATCTCCTCGCGGGAGCGCGGATAGGGCCCCCAGCCGGCCTCCCGGACCCGGGCCATGACGGCGTCGAGCGCGGTCTCGGTCCGGGCGACCAGTCCGGGATCCTCGACCCGCCGCAGCTCCAGCGCGGCCTCGAAATGATTGCAGGCCTCGAGATAACGACCCTGCTCGTAACCCGACAAACCGGCATGAACATGCAACTCGGCCCGCAGCCGGTCGGGCAACTCGACGGAATTGATCTCCTCGAACAGCCGATCGGCCTCGGCGAAATCCCCGCGCCACTGCTGCACATGGGCGAGCCGGGCCTGAACGAGCACGATCTGCCGCAGGTCACCGGCGGCCTCGGCGTGCCGCAGGGCGTCCCGGGCGTCGGCGAGGGCGCGGCCGAGATCACCGAGCACCCGCGAGACGACGGCGCGCAGGCTCAGCAGCCGGGCCCGGATGGCGTCGCGCTCGGCGTACTCCAGCTTGTCGGTCAGCCGGTCCCGGACGGCCAGGAGCGGCTCCGGGTCGTCGGCGGTCTCCCGCAGGGTGACCGGATCGACCTTCCAGGGGTACGTGGCCAGAATCTGCTCGGGATCGGCGCGCCGCCGCTCGGGCTCGAGGATGGGCTGCGGGGGTGGGGCGACGTTGACGGTGGGCAGCTGCATGCTGGGCGTCCGGAGGGCGGCATTTCCGGTACGGGGGCGAGGGGCGGTCTCTTGCCTCGGGGTGGTCTGTTGCGCTGGCTGGGGTTGGGTCTGGTGTGGGGCTTCGACGGGCTCGGCCGCCTTCGCCTTCGCGTCTTCCTTGGCCGGTTCCGCCTTGACCGGTTCCGGCGCGGCGGTTGCTGCTGGTTCCTCGGTGCGCTGAGCCGTTGTGGTGGGGTTCTCGGGGTTGGCCGACTTTGTGTCGGCTGGCTCTGAGTCGGCCGGTTTTGCGTCGATCGGGCCTGCGTCGGTCGGCGTTGTCACTGCGGTTGGCGTTGTTTCGATCAGCTCGGCGTCGATCGGCTCGGTGGGCGCCGACGGGGCTTCTGCCGGTGTGGATTCGGTCGGCTCGGCGTCGATCAGCTCCGCGTCCACCGGTTCGGTTTCCGTTGGTTGTGGTTCGACTGGTGCCGGGTGGATCGGCGCGGTGTCGAGCACTTCGGCGTCGACGACGTCCGTGGGGCTTTCGGCGGGCGTTTCCGTCTTGGTGGCGTCTTCGGGCTCGACCAGTTCCGCGTCGATGATTTCCGCGTCGATCGGCTCGGGCAGGGTGGGTTCGACGGAGGCGGTCCCGGTCTCGGCCGGTTCCGCCGTCGCTGGCGTGGTTTCGCCCGCTTCGTCCTGGGTCTTGGCTTGATCGGTGAGGCTTTCCGCGCGTGCGGGGACCGCCTGCGTGGCCTGGGAGAGGTCAGCCTCGGCCTGGTCGGAATCCGGTTCGGCCACGTGCGGGACGACTACCGGCTCTTCGCGCGGCGGGTGGCCTTCCCGGGCGAGGTTCGGAATGACCAGGCGGGTTTCGGTGGTGGGCGAGAACCAGTCCTGCTTCGGGGCGGCGCCGCTCACGGGCTGCGAGCTGACCGGGACCGAACTGACCGGGGCTGCACTGACCGGTGCCCCGCTGATCGGAGCGCTGGTCGTGGTCCCGCTGGTCGTGGTCCCGTTGGCCGTGGTCCCGCTGGTCGTGGTTCCGCCGGTCGACATGCCGTTGGTCGTGGTGTTGTTGGTTGCGGCCTCGCTTGTCGACATGCTGCCGGTCGAGATGCTGCTGGTCGACATGTCGATGCTCGGGGGACCGCTGGCCGGTGCGTCGTTGGCTGGCGCGCCGTTGGTTGCGGCCTCGTTGGTTGAGGTGCCGTCGGTCGGGGCGGGGCTGATCGGGGCGTCGTCGGTCGGAGTGCCGGTAGTCGGAGCGTCGATGGCCGGGTCGCTGGTCGGTGCCTCCGCAGTCGCAGCAGAGGTGTCGATGATCAGGGCGGTCGGATCGGGTCCTGGCGGTCCCGGTTCCGGGGTGACCGCGCCGAGACCGCTCATCGACAGGAGCCAGCCGAGCCCGTGTGGCTCTTCCTCGCCGGTTCCCTCCTCGGCCGCCGAGTCGGTCACCGCCGCTGTTGGGACGACGGCATCGGCATCGGCCGGACCTGCGGAGTCGTCGCGGACCGATTCCGTCTCCGAGGCGCTGCCAGCGGCCACCGTCTCGCTCCGACCGGCGGCCGCCGGTTCGCTCCGAGTAGCCGTTGCTGGTTCGCTCCGACCTGTGGTTGCCGCTTCGCTCCAAGTCGCGGTTGCTGGTTCGCTCCGACCTGTGGTTGCCGCTTCGCTCAGATCTGCGGTTGCCGGTTCGCTCTGGCCTTCGGTCGCAGGATCGTTACGACCGGCGGTCGCCGGCTCGCTATGAGCACTGTTGTCTGGTCCGGTGGTGTGAACGGGCCGGATCGGTCCGGTGGTTTCCGCCTCGGGCGTGACGGGGCTGTCCGCGATGACCGGCTCGGTCGTCGGCGGTGCGCCGGCGGCTTCGGCCGGGGCCGGCTGCTGCGCTGCTCCATCGCCGGGACGTGCGGGAATGCCGAAGGGCGGCCGCAGGGCCTGTCGCTCGTCTGCCGCCGGGGCCGAAGCCGGAGTCGACGGCGGAGCAGAGACCTGGTCGGGCACCCGGGCGGGCCCCGGCGGAGGCGCGGGGGCGTGGCGCGGCTGAGGCTCGTAGGGATGCGTCGGCGGAGCCGGCCGGTAGTGCGCGGGCTGGGTGGACATCGGCCGAACAACCGGCGGGGCTTGCTGCTGCCCACCAGGAGGAGCTTCCACCGGCGGCAGAGACGGCGCGAGGTATGCGGCCGGCGCCCACGGCGACGACGTGGAACGACCCGGCTGCTCAGACTGCGACGGCGGCGCTGAGTGCGTGGACGGCGGCGTCGCCTGCGCGGGTGGCGCTGAGTGCGCGGGCGGTGCTGAGTGCGCGGGCAGAGTCGAGTGCGCAGGTGGGGCTGAGTGCGCGGGCGGCGCCGAGTGCACGGGTGGGGCTGAGTGCGCGGGCGGGGCCGAGTGCGCGGGCGGGGCCGAGTGCACGGGCGGCGCCGAGTGCACGGGCGGGGCCGCGTGGGTGTGCGGGGCCGATGGCGCGGGTGGGGCAGAGAACGGCGCGGTCGCGGACCTCGGCTGCTGCGGCTCGGTGGGTGGCACCGGGCGCAGCGGCACCGCGAAGCGGGGATCCGTCGGCGGCTCGGCGCTGTGCGACGGACGCCGGGTCGCCGGGGGCGCCGAGCGGGGCGCGACCGCGCGTGGCTCCGCCTGCGCGGACCGGGGGCCGAGCGGCGTCGCGGGCTGGGGATCGACCGGCGGCGCCCAGGTCGGGTCGGGCGGGGTCGGCCGCGGCGCCGGGTAGGGCGCGACCGGAGTAGTGGCGGCCGGCCCCTGGTACGACGGCGTCTCGCGGCTGACCGGCCGTGCCGCCTGCTGCGCCGGCGGAGTCGTCCGCTGGCCGTAGAACTGGTCGTCGCCGGTCTGGCGCGCCGACTGCTGCTCCAGCCCGGGCCGTGCCGGTGCCTGGGGCTCCGGCCCGGGCCTGGTCGACGGGTTCGGGGTGGGCCGGGCCGGAGCCGAGGGCTGCGCGGGCTGTCCGATCCGGTAGGGGACGTAGGGCTCGCCACCCGACCGCGGCTGCGGCGCCTCGGGCCCGGTGCGTTGCGCGGTGCGGGGCTCCGGGCGGGACTGCGTCTCCGGTTGCTGAGCGGCGAAGCCCGGGAACGGGCGGCGGCCCTCCCCCGACCGGTCGTCCGGCTCGGCGCGCGTGCCGGCGGACCGGGGGTCGTAGGACCGTCCGTCCGGCAAGCGCGTGCCGGCGGCGAAGCGGCTCTCCGCGGCCTGCTGACCCGTCTGATACCGAGAGTCCTGGAACCGCGGGTCCGGCCGCTGCTGCTCCGGGGAGTGGGCGTCCTGCGACGCCGGCCGGGGCGCCGGGTAGGGGGCAGCGCCGGGCCGCCCACCCTGATCCCGCCCGGGGGCGTCCGGCCGGGTCGGCTGGCTGCGTGGCGCCTCGCCGTACAGCGGCGGTGCGGATTGGGGGCGTTCGGCGGATGGGCGCTGGTGGCGGCGCTCCGCGTCCGGGAGGCGGTCCGGCAACGGCACCGCCCTGTTCCACGCCGGTCCCGGTTGCGCCGGCGGGGACTGGCGCGACGGCTCCTCCCGGGCCGGGCCCGCTACGTACGGTGTTCGGGGGCCCGGCGGGGCGTACCCCTGCTCCTCCGGGCCGGACCACGACGGCGGCGGCTGCGGGGGGCGGCCGACGGTGGCGCGGCCCGCCGCCGGTGAGATCGGGCGGGCCGCGGACGGGCCGCCCGACGACGGCGCCGGCGGGCCGGAGGCCTGGGCGATCTGCCGGAAGTCGGCGTCCCATGCCGAGGCCGCCTCGGCTGCTCGGGACGCGTCGTAGACCGGGTGGTGCACGGCCCGGCGGCGGCCCGGGTCGCCCGGGTAGCGCTGGCCCGGCTGAGGCTCCCACTCCCAGGTGATCTCGTACACCCAGGCTGGTTCGTCATCCCAGCGGTCCGCGCCGGAGTGCGAGCTCCAACCGTTCATCGGGCAGCCCTCTGGGCGCCGGATGGCTGGTTACGCTCCGTCACGACGAATATCCACCTTGTCGGAAATAGCTCGGTGGCAGGGCGGTGCACCGGGTACAGTCGCCCGGCTCCACTGCAGGGGTTGTGGAAGGAGATTAACGGCGTGGACCGGCTCGACGCCAGGGTGCCCCGGATCTCTCCACACCGTCCGTTCCGGGACTCGCTCGCTACATTCGCAGCTCTCGCATGGTCAGGTTTCCGGAGGTACATCACCTACCGGCAAGCGACGATAGCCGGATCGTTCACAAACATTGTCTTTGGGTTCCTCCGCTGTTACGTACTCCTCGCCGTGGCGGCCGGTGCGGTGGGCGGCCGGCCCGCCGGCTACGACGCCGCGCAGTTGGTCACCTTCGTCTGGGTCGGACAGGGGTTGCTCACTGTAGTCGCGCTCTGGGGCTGGACCGAGCTGGCCGACCGGATCCGTAGCGGCGACGTCACCGCGGACCTGCTGCGACCGGTGCATCCGGTGATCGGCTATCTCGCCCCGGACCTGGGCCGGGCCCTGCACGCGCTGCTCTTCCGGTTCGTGCCGCCGGTGGTCGTGGGCCTGATCTTCTTCGATCCGTACCTGCCCGGCCGCTGGTTCACCGTGCCGTTGTTCGCGCTGTCGGTGCTGCTCGCGGTGATCGGCAGCATGGGCGTGCGGTTCATGGTCAACGCCACCGCCTACTGGCTGCACGACGCGCGCGGGCCGATCATCCTATGGACGCTCTCCGCCGGAATCCTGGCCGGGCTGTACTTTCCGCTGCGTTTCCTGCCCGATTGGCTCGCGGTGACCCTGTGGGTGGCCACCCCGTTCCCCGGCTTCCTCCAGACGCCGTTGGACGTGCTGATCGAGCGGGATCCCCCACCCATGCAGGTCGGCCTGGTCCTGCTGCAGGCCTGCTGGGCGGCGGTGCTGCTGGCCCTCTGCGCGCTGGTGCAGCGCCGCGCCGAGCGCCGGCTGGTTGCTCAGGGTGGCTGAGCTGCGGGCGTACGCCGCGCTGCTGGGCGGGCATTGGCGGTCGCTGATGTCGTACCGGGCGTCGTTCGTGGTGGAGATGATCACCAACATCGGGGCCACGGCGCTCGACGTCATCGCCGTGCTGGTGATCTTCCGCACCACCCGTACCCTGGGCGGCTTCACCCTGCCCGAGGCCCTGCTGATGGTCAGCCTGTCCTCCTGCGCCTTCAACCTGGCCGACTTCGTGGTCGGCAACATCGACCGGCTCAAGACGTACGTGCGGACCGGCATGCTGGACGCCGTCCTGGTCCGGCCGCTGGGAACGCTCGCCCAGCTCGTGCTGATGGACCTGCCGCTGCGCAAGGCCCTGCGGCTCGTGCTGGCCGCCGGGGTGCTGGTGGTGGCCCTGCGGTTCAACGACATCGACTGGACGCCGGCCCGGGCCGCGCTGGTGGTCGTCGTGCCGTTCGCCGGTGCGGTCTTCTTCGGTTCGATCTTCGTGCTCAGCGCCAGCCTGGCGTTCTGGTGGGTGGACTCCGGCGAGCTCGGCAACGCGTTCACCTACGGCGGGCGCGACTTCACCGCGTACCCGGTCCCGGTCTATGCGGGCTGGTTCCGGGCCGTCTTCGCGTACGGTCTGGGGTTTGGTTTTGTGTCCTATCAGCCGGCGCTGGCGCTGCTGGGCCGCGCCGACCCGCTCGGCCTGCCCGGCTGGACCGGCTTCGTCTCACCGCTGGTCGCGCTCGCGGCGGCGGGCATCGCCGCGCTGGTCTGGCGCTCCGGCATCCGGCACTACCGCAGCACCGGATCATGAGGGGAAAACCGTGAGTGTCATCCGGATGGACGGCCTGCGCAAGGATTTCACGGTACGGGTCCGCGCCGGCCGGATGCGCCGCACGAAGCGCACCGTCACGGCGGTGGACGGCATCGACCTGCGGATCGAGCGCGGCGAGATGATCGGCTACATCGGCCCGAACGGCGCCGGCAAATCCACCACGCTGAAGATGCTGACAGGTGTGCTGACCCCGTCGGCCGGGACCGTGTCGGTGTGCGGGCTGACGCCGGTGCCGCAGCGCACCCGGCTGGCATTGCGGATCGGGGTGGTCTTCGGCCAGCGGTCGCAGCTCTGGTGGGACCTGCCGCTGTCCGAGTCGTTCGGCCTGCTGCGGCACATCTACCGGGTGCCGGCCGCCGAGCACGCGGCCCGGCTGCGGCGCTGCGTCGGCCTGCTGGACCTCGACGGCTTCCTCGACACCCCGGTACGGCAGCTCTCGCTGGGCCAGCGGATGCGCGGCGAGCTCACGGCCGCGCTGCTGCACGGGCCCGAGGTGCTGTTCCTGGACGAGCCGACGATCGGCCTGGACGTGGTCAGCAAGCAGGCGGTGCGGTCGTTCCTGGCCGAGCTGGGCGCGACCGGCGACGTCACCCTGGTGCTGACCACGCACGACCTGGCCGACATCGAGCGGCTCTGCCGGCGGCTGGTGGTGATCGACCACGGCCGGGTCGTGCACGACGGCACGATCGAGGCCCTGCACACCCGGTACGGCTCCCGCCGCCGCCTGGTGGTGGACCTCGACGTGCCGCTGCCGCCCGGCTTCACGGTGGCGGGCGCCACGCTCGTCTCGCTGGAGGCAGAGGGGCACCGCGCGTCGTTCGACCTGCTCACCGACGAGGCGGGGGCGGTGGTGGCCCGGCTGGCGGCGCTGAAGTCCCTGCGTGACCTGGCCCTGGTCGAGCCGGACATCGAGGACGTGGTCGCCCGCCTGTACGCGTCCTAGCGGTGCTCCATCAGCAGGATCGCCCAGGTCCCGGGTTCGAGGGCCTGGTAGCTGTGCGGGATGTCACCGGGAAAGGTCACGTAGTCGCCGGGCCCCAGCTCGACCTCCTCCTGTCCCGGGCCGACCAGCAACCGGCCGGCCGCGACCACCAGGTGCTCGACGCTGTCGGGCAGGTGCGCGTCGGCCTGCCGGGAGCCGCCCGGCTCCAGCTCCATCACGTAGAGGTCGCGCCGCGTGTGAGCGCTGCCGGCGGTGAGCAGCGTGGCGAAGAAGTCGGCGTGGTCCGACTGCAGCCGCGGCCCCTCGCCGGCCCGGACCACCCGGATCAGCGGGGCGGGCGGCTCGACCAGCCGGCTGAACGGCACGCCGAGCGCCACCCCGAGCGCCCAGAGGGTCTCGACGCTGGGGTTGCCGGTGCCGGATTCGAGCTGGGACAGCGTCGACTTGGCGAGCCCGGCGCGCCGGGCCAGCTCGGCCAGGGAGATGCCGACCCGCTCGCGCTCGCGGCGCAGGGCCGCGGCGATGGTGGCGAGCGGGGGAGCGGGCTGTGACATGTTCACTCCGTCGATCGAATCGTTCGGTTTGACGAACGCTATGCGCGTCGTTCATTATTTTGAACCATGCGTACGCCATCTCGAACGCCGGACCGGGCACTGCTGCGCGACGCGGCCGCCATCGCGGCGGCGATGATCGCGGTGGGTGCGTCGTTCGGCGCCATCACGATCGCGTACGGGCTGCCGACCTGGGTACCGTTCCTGATGTCCACGGCGGTGTTCGCGGGCGGGGCCCAGTTCCTGGCGGTCGGCCTGATCGCCGCCGGTAACCCGATCGCCGCCGTAGTGGCCGGCCTGCTGCTCAACGCCCGCCACCTGCCCTTCGGCCTGGCCGTCTCGGCGACGGTCGGCCCCCGGTGGCGCGACCGCCTGATCGGCAGCCACCTGATGACCGACGAGGTGGTGGCGTTCACCCTGGCCGAGGCCGACCCGGTTCGCCGCCGCCGCACGTACTGGCTGATCGGGATCACGCTGTTCACCTCGTGGAACGTGGGGACGACCCTGGGAGTGTGGCTGGGTGGCTCGACCGGCGACCCGGCGAGGCTGGGCCTGGACGCGGCGTTCCCGGCCGGGCTGATCGCCCTGATCCTGCCGTCACTGCGTGACCGCGACACCCGCCGGGTCGCGCTCGCCGGCGCGGCGGTGGCGGTCGTCCTGACTCCGGTGCTGCCGGCCGGTCTGCCGGTGCTGTGTGCGCTGGTGGGCCTGGGGGCGGTGTTCCTGCCCCGGGCCCGGCCCGGCGGTCCCGCCCGGCTGGAGGGGACACCGGCCGACGGCCTCCGGCCGACAGGAGGCCTGGCAGATCGGCCTCGGTTGGCGGGAGAGCCGGCTGATCGGCCTCGGTTGGCGGGAGAGCCGGCTGATCGGCCTCGGTTGGCGGGAGAGCCGGCCGATCGTCTGCGGTTGGTTGGAGGCTCGGATGATCGCCTGGGGTTGGTTGGAGGCTCGGATGATCGTCTGCGGGTGGTGCGGAACGAGGGCGATCCTGGCCACTCGCTGCTGCCCGGGGCCGAGGGTGACCGGCGAACCGAGGCGTCGTGCTGATCGCCGCGATCCTGATCCTGGCCGTGGGCACCTACACGATGCGGCTCGGCGGAGTGTTGCTGCGCGACCGCCTGGAACTCTCCAGCCAGGTTCAGCGCCTGCTCCCGATGGCGGCTGCGGCACTGTTGGCAGCGCTGGCGACGACAGCCGCGCTTATGGAGGGAGCCGGCTTCGCGGGCATCGCTCGCCCGGCAGGCGTCGCGGTGGGTGCCCTGCTGGCCTGGCGCCGCGCACCATTCGTGGTGGTCGTCCTCGCGGCCGCGGCAACGGCGGCCCTGCTCCGCCTTGCCGGTATCGACTAGCCAACCTCTTGCGCGGTGGTGGTGCTGCAGTGGGCGGGCGGTTCAAGGTCGGGTGTGAGGGGCTTAGCTGGCACTCCCGTGATGCCCGGGCCGCGAATTTTGCGCGTGGACGTGGGCTCGTACGGGCGATACAAGATCGGGTGCGGCTGAAGGCGGATCTTGGGGCGTGATGCACGCGCGGCAGGGGTGGGCGTCTGGTGGGGGTTTGCGCCGCCCCGGCGGTCCAGGGTGGTTGGTGTGGTTTGCGGCTTTGCCTGGTCGGGCGGGTGCCGCGGCCCGCGCCTGCCTGCCGGGCCCGCGCCTGCCTGCCGGCCAGTGCGGTGCCCGCGACTGTCGGTTTTGTCCGTGCATGGAGCTGGGTGTGGGGTTTATCCGTGCACGGAGCCGGCAGGGTGAGGGCGGCTGTCCATGAGCCGCCAGGCGATTGGCCGCCCTCGCCCGACCTCGGCGGGAGCGACGGTCAGCACCATGCAACCAGGCACGACATGAATTAGATCTTGTCGCCGAGCTCCACGTGGGGCTTCGGGACTCGCATGCGGCGGAAGGTCAGGCCGCGCATCACGCCGTACATGTAGAGCGACCCCATTCGCTGCGTCGTCTTCGGGAAGCGCTCCGTGACCAGCTTTTTCACCTTGCGGCTGATCAGGACGCTGTCGACGATCACCGCGATCGCCAGGATCGCCCAGAGCAGGTTGGCGCCGAGCTGGACCACCGTCGGCATCGCGCCGGTCGAGCCGACGAAGACGATGATCGCGCCGGCGAAGAACCAGGTGCCTGCGGTGCGCTTGGCGTCGACGATGTTGCGGACCAGGGCTCGCTCGGGGCCGCGGTCGCGGGCGAGCAGGTAGCGCTCGTCACCCGCGCGCATGCCCGCCGAGGCCTCGGCGCGCTCGACCTTCTGGCGCTCGCGCATCTGCTTGTAGGCCTCGCGCCGGTTGGCCGGGGCCTGCGCTTTGTCGTGCCGGCGCTGAGCGCTGGTGCGCTTCGGCGTCGCGACGCCGAGCTCCTTTTTCGAGGGCGTGTAGGCCTTGGTCTTGGACGCGGCCGACTGCTCGGGCTCGGCGGTCACCGTGGAGGTGGCGTCGGAGACGAGGTCGGAGGACTTTCGACGAAACAGCGAGGGCACCCCCGCAGCGTAGCCAAGAGGCCCCACAAACCCGAAACCGCGCCGACCTTTCGCCGGCGCGGTTTCGTGAAGCGGGGGAGTGAAGGTTGCCATCAGCCCGGTCAAGGGCGGTGGTGGGGCGGGCGGTCAGACGCGCTCGACCAGCGCGCCGAGGGCGGCCAGCTTGCCCTCGAAGTCCTCGTAGCCGCGGTTGATCAGGTCGACGCCGTAGACCCGGGAGGTGCCCTCGGCCGCCAGCGCGGCGATCAGGTGGCTGAAGCCCGCCCGCAGGTCGGGGATCACCAGGTCGGCCGCGTGCAGCTTGCTCGGGCCGGCGATGACCGCCGAGTGCTTGAAGTTGCGCCGGCCGAAGCGGCACGGGGTGCCACCCAGGCAGTCGCGGTAGACCTGGATGGTCGCGCCCATCGCGTTCAGCGCCTCGGTGTAGCCCAGGCGCTGCTCGTAGACCGTCTCGTGCATGATCGACAGGCCGCGGGCCTGGGTCAGGGCCACCACCAGCGGCTGCTGCCAGTCGGTCATGAAGCCCGGGTGCACGTCGGTCTCCAGGGCCACGGCGTTGAGCTCGCCGCCCGGGTGCCAGAACCGGATGCCGCCCTCGACGCCGGTCACGCCGGACCGGGCGACCCGGGCGTCGGTGATCTCGAACTCGCCGCCGATGGAGCGGAAGACGTTCAGGAACGTCATCATGTCGGCCTGCTGCGCGCCCAGCACCTCGATCTCGCCGCGGGTGGCGAGCGCGGCGGCGGCCCAGCTGGCGGCCTCGATGCGGTCCGGGATCGGCTTGTGGTTGTAGCCGTGCAGGCGGGGCACGCCGAGGATCTCGATGACCCGGTCGGTGTGCACCGTGATGATCGCGCCCATCTTCTGCAGCACGCAGATCAGGTCCATGATCTCCGGCTCGATGGCCGCGTTGCGCAGCTCGGTCACGCCCTCGGCGCGCACCGCGGTGAGCAGCACCTGCTCGGTGGCGCCCACGCTCGGGTACGGCAGCTCCAGCTTCGTGCCGTGCAGCCCGTTGGGCGCGGTCAGGTGCATGCCCTCGGGCGTCTTGTCGACCACCGCGCCGAACTGGCGCAGCGCCTGGATGTGGAAGTCGATCGGGCGCGGCCCGATGTGGCAACCGCCCAGGTCGGGGATGAACGCGTGGCCGAGCCGGTGCAGCAGCGGGCCGCAGAACAGGATCGGGATCCGGCTCGACCCGGCGTGCACGTTGATCT
The DNA here is from genome assembly GCF_003947245.1 of Actinoplanes sp. ATCC 53533. Taxonomy (NCBI): domain Bacteria; kingdom Bacillati; phylum Actinomycetota; class Actinomycetes; order Micromonosporales; family Micromonosporaceae; genus Actinoplanes; species Actinoplanes sp. ATCC 53533. The sequence continues at coordinate 43,896 of NZ_QHHV01000093.1, forward strand.
CGTCGCTGCTGGCGCTCTCCACGTTGGTGGGGTCCATCACCAGTTCGCCGTCGTCGGCGCCGTCGGTGACCTTGACGCCGTGCAGGCCGAGCAGGCCGCGGACCACTTCCACGTCGCGGATGCGCGGCACATCGAAGAGCCGGCTCGGGGACTCGCCCAGCAGGGCGGCCACCATAGCCTTGGAAACCAGATTCTTGGCGCCACGGACCCGGATCTGCCCGTGCAGCGGCGTGCCGCCGTGTACGGCCAGGACGTCGTCGGTCAACGCAACCTCCAGAGGCGGGCGCCTCAGCGCGCCCGGATGCGAATAGGGGTGCAGCCGACAGGGGGACTGGCGACCGCCGCCCGGGCAGCATAGCCCTGAGTGACCAGAGCAGAAATCATCACAACGCTCAGGACGGCACGAATTGCTGATGATTAAGCCAAGACAAAGGTAGGGCTGTGCGCTCGGCTCAAGAGCAGTTACCCAGGGTGATTATTTACGGCAATGCCAGCATCTGATCGAGGGCCACCCGCGCGTGCTTCGCGGTGTGCGGGTCGACGGTGATCTGGTTGGGCACCCGGCCCGCCACGAGCTCCTCGAGCGTCCACACCAGGTGCGGCAGATCGATGCGGTTCATCGTCGAGCAGTAGCAGACCGTCCGGTCCAGGAATGTGATGTGCTTGTCCGGGTGGGCCAGCGCCATCCGGCGGACCAGGTTGAGCTCGGTGCCCACCGCCCAGGCCGAGCCGGCGGGCGCCGCGTCCAGGGCGCGGATGATGTATTCCGTCGAGCCGACCTCGTCGGCCGCGCGGACCACCTCGTGCTTGCACTCCGGGTGCACCAGCACCCGCACGCCGGGGACCCGCTCGCGCACCTCGCGCACGCTGTCGATGGTGAACCGGCCGTGCACCGAGCAGTGCCCGCGCCAGAGGATCATCTTGGCGTCGCGAAGCTGCTCGGAGGTGAGGCCGCCGTTCGGCTTGTGCGGGTCGTAGAGCACGCAGTCGTCGAGGTCGAAGCCCATCTCCAGCACCGCCGTGTTGCGGCCCAGGTGCTGGTCGGGCAGGAAGAAGACCTTCGGGCTGCCTTCAGTCCGGTTAAGGGCGGTGGTGGGGTGGTTGGACGGGGCCTGCTCGAACGCCCAGTCCAGCGCCCGCTTGGCGTTGGACGAGGTGCAGACCACGCCGTTGTTGCGCCCGACGAAGCCCTTGATGTCGGCCGAGCTGTTCATGTAGGTGACCGGGACCACGTCACCGGCGATGCCCAGGTCGGTGAACTGCTCCCAGGCCGTCTCCACCTGGCCCAGCACGGCCATGTCGGCCATCGAGCAGCCGGCGGCCAGGTCGGGCAGGATCACCTGCTGGCCGGGGCCGGTCAGGATGTCCGCGCTCTCGGCCATGAAGTGCACGCCGCAGAAGACGATGAACTCGGCCTCCGGCCGGGCCGCCGCCTCGCGGGCGAGCTTGAAGGAGTCGCCGGTGACGTCGGCGAACTGGATGACCTCGTCACGCTGGTAGTGGTGCCCCAGCACGAAGACCCGGTCGCCGAGCGCGGCCTTGGCGGCCGTGGCTCGGGCGACCAGGTCGGGGTCGCTGGGCGCCGGCAGGTCGCCGGGGCAGTCGACGCCGCGCTCGCTGGCGGGATCGGTGCCACGGCCGAGCAGCAGCAGCGCCGTGGCGGTGTTTCCGGGTTCGGTCCAGGTCGACGTCACGCCACCCATGTTTCCACAACGTTGCCGCAGCGTCGGTGGGGGAAAGAGTGTCCTACCGCACTCAGACAACGAACTTGCATGGGTTTTCCGCTGCGGGTGGGCTCAGCGCCGGCGGCCCTGGAGCTTGGTCGCGATCCGGCGGAGCTTCGCCTGGTTCTCGGGCTTGGCCAGCTGGCGCTGACCCTGTTGGACGATCTTCTGCCCCCGCGGGCTGCGCAGGAACATCTGCAGTCGCTGCATGAGAGTGGCCATGGACCCAGCGTGACACCGCAACCTGTGCGGTACCTGTACCTTTCGCACCGTGCGCGTATTGATCTGCCCTGACAAGTTCGCCGGCACCCTGACCGCCTCCGAGGTCGCCATCGCGGTGGCCGAGGGCTGGCACTCCACGGCACCGGGCGACGAGACCGTGCTGCGTCCGCTGTCCGACGGCGGCCCCGGCTTCGTCGAGGTGCTCGGCACCGCGCTCGGCGGCCGCCGGCTTCCCGTCGACACCGTCGACCCGCTCGGGCGCCCGGCCCGCGGCGAGGTCCTGCTGGTCGGCGGCACGGCGTATGTGGAAAGTGCCCAGGCCTGCGGCCTGCACCTGCTGAGCAAGGCCGAGCGCGACGTCAACGCCGCCACCTCGTACGGGCTGGGCCTGCTGCTCGCCGCCGCGGTCGAGGCCGGCGCCACCGAGATCGTGGTGGGGCTCGGTGGTTCCGCGGTCAACGACGCCGGCGCCGGGATGCTGGCCGCGCTGGGTGCGGCCCCGATCGACGAGAGCGGGTACGCGCTGCCGTACGGCGGAGCCCCGCTGATCACCGCGGCCGCGCTCGGCGGCGCGCCCCAGTTGCGCCAGGCGCGGATCGTGGCCGCCACCGACGTCGACAGCCCGCTGGTCGGCCTGCACGGCGCCAGCAACGTCTACGGCCCGCAGAAGGGCGCCACCCGCGAGGACGTGCTGCGGCTGGACGCGGCGCTCGACCACTTCGCGGGCGTGCTGGAGCGGGCGTTCGGCGTCGAGCACCTGCGCACGCTGCCCGGCGGCGGCGCGGCCGGCGGGATCGGCGCGGCCCTGCTCGCCCTCGGCGGCCGGGTGGTCTCCGGGATCGGCCTGGTCACCAGCCTGATCGGGCTGGAGGCGCAGCTCGACGCCGCGGATCTGGTGATCACCGGCGAGGGATCGTTCGACCACCAGTCGCTGCGGGGCAAGGTCGCCGCCGGCATCGCGGGCGGCGCCCGCGACCGCGGCCTGCCCTGCGTGGTGATCGCCGGGCGCAACGAGACCGGCCACCGCGAGGCCGCCGGCGCCGGGGTCACCGAGACGTACGCCCTGATCGAGCACTTCGGCTCCGAGGAGCAGGCGCTCGCCGAGCCGGCCCGGGGCCTGCGCGAGGTCTCCGCGCGCCTCGCCCGGCAGTGGAGCCCTGATCAGGTGGCCGACATCTCCGCCCCGGCAATTGGGAATACACCCGAACAGAGTTAGCGTTGGTCGGTACGGCACATCACCGGACCCGGCAGGAGAACCGCAACGTGACAACTGAAGCGCACACCGAGTCGACCGAGGCCACCACGGCCGCGCCGACCGGCGTCATTTTGACCGACGTCGCGGCCGGCAATGTCAAGCGCCTCCTGGAGCAGGAAGGTCGCGATGACCTGCGCCTGCGCATCGCCGTGCAGCCCGGCGGCTGCTCCGGCCTGCGATACCAGCTCTTCTTCGACGAGCGGTCGCTCGACGGTGACGTCGTCAGCGACTTCGACGGTGTCGAGGTCGTGGTCGACCGGATGAGCTCGCCGTACCTGGCGGGTGCCACGATCGACTTCGCCGACCGGATCGACGCCCAGGGCTTCACCATCGACAACCCGAACGCGCAGAATTCCTGCGCCTGCGGTGATTCGTTCCACTGATCCGCTTTCGCACCGGCCGTCCCCTCGCTGAGGGGGCGGCCGTTGCCGTATTGCGGCGAGGTGACGCCCGGATGTCCGGGAAGCCGACGGCCGGTAGGCTCACCGGGTAATCGCACCCGACCCCGAGGGCCGACATGAAGATCGCCGTTACCGGCTCGATCGCCACCGACCACCTGATGCATTTCCCCGGCAGGTTCGCCGAGCAGTTGATCGCCGACCAGCTGCACAAGGTCTCGCTCTCGTTCCTCGTCGACGACCTGGTCGTGCGGCGCGGCGGCGTGGCGTCGAACATCGCCTACGGCATGGGCAAGCTCGGCCTGCGCCCGATCCTGGTCGGTGCTGTCGGCGCCGACTTCGCCGACTACCGGTCCTGGCTCGAGCGGCACGGGGTCGACTGCGGCTCGGTGCACGTCAGCGAGGTCGCCCACACGGCCCGCTTCGTCTGCACCACCGACGACGACCTGAACCAGATCGCGTCGTTCTACGCCGGCGCGATGAGCGAGGCCCGCAACATCGAGCTGGCGCCGGTCGCCGCCCGCGCGGGCGGCCTCGACCTGGTGCTGGTCAGCGCGAACGACCCGGCCGCGATGATCCGCCACTCGCAGGAGTGCCGCGCCCGCGGCTACGCGTTCGCGGCCGACCCGTCGCAGCAGCTCGCCCGGATGGACGGCAGCGACGTGCTGACGCTGATCAGCGGCGCCGAATATCTGCTGACCAACGACTACGAGCGCTCGCTGCTGGAGTCCAAGGCCGGCCTCACCAGCGAGCAGGTTCTCGAGCAGGTCCGGATCCGGGTCACCACGCTCGGCAAGGACGGCGTGGAGATCACCGGCCGCGACATCGAGCGCATCCACGTGCCGGTCGCCCGCGACGTCGTCCCGGACGACCCGACCGGCGTCGGCGACGGCTTCCGGGCCGGCTTCTTCGCCGCCCTGGGCTGGGGCGTCTCCCTGGAGCGAGCCGCGCAGGTGGGCTCGCTGGTCGCCGCGCTCGTGCTCGAGACGGTCGGCCCGCAGGAATACGACATCAAGCCGGACTTCTTCCTCAAGCGCCTGGCCGACTCCTACGGCGACGCGGCTGCCGCCGAGGTCCAGCCGCACCTGCCCGCCGCGGCCTGACGCTCAGCCCGCGAGCCGCGGCCCGCGGCTCGCGGCTGAAGATCTAAGGAAAGAGTGCATGGTGGTCCTCGCCGTCTTCGCCGGCCTGCCGGGCGTGGGCAAGAGCACGCTCGCCGAGCAGGTGGGGAGGGTGCTGCCCGCCGCGGTGCTGCCGGTCGATACCGTCGACTTCACGATGGCGGCCTACGACGTCACCGAGGCCCGGCCCGGCTATGCCGCGTACGGGGTGGTGGCGGCGCTCGCGGAGGTCCAGCTCCGGATGGGCCACAGCGTGATCATCGACGCGGTGCACCCGGTGAAGGCGGCCCGGCAGCAGTGGGTCGAGCTCGCGGAACGCCTCGACGTCCCGCTGCGGGTCGTCGAGGTGGTCTGCGGCGACGACGCCGAGCACCGCCGCCGGGTCGAGGCGCGGTATGCGGCCCGCGCCCACGACGGCATCCCGGGCTGGGTGCGGGTCCTGGAGCGCCAGGCCGAATACGAGCCGTACCTGGGTCCCCGCCTGGTCGTCGACACGTTCCTGGCCGACGATCCGGTCGGCCCGGTGGTCGACTACCTGAGCCTGCGCACCTCGTAGACGTCCGGCGCCGGGCTGCCCAGGTATTCCTGGCCCTTCATCCGGCACCACGCCGGGATGTCGTTGGCCGCCGCCGGGTCGTCCGCCAGCACCCGGACCACCGCGCCGACGGCCACGGACGGCATCCGCCTCGCCAGGTCGATGATCGGCAACGGGCAGCGCCGGCCGCGCGAGTCCACCTCGATCACCGGATCCTCCGGAGGGTGCCCCGGCCTTCAGGTCGGAGAGGCATCCCAGCTCCGCCACGGCGGAGCCGTGAGAGCCCAAGAACGCAGTTCGCCGGTCCGCAGCATGTCGGCTTACTCAAAGTGCCTCCTCGTGTAAGACTTCGGCGTGCGTGCGGCATACAAGTGTCGGGCCTATCCGACTCCTGAGCAGGCTGTGGTGTTCAACCGCACCTTCGGGTGTGTGCGCCTGGTCTGGAACAAGACCCTCGCCGACCGGCACGCGGCGTTCTACCAGCGCGGGGAGCGGACCTCGTACAAGCAGACCGACGCGGCGCTGACGGACTGGAAGAAGACCGAAGACCTGGCGTTCCTGTCCGAGGTGTCCTCGGTGCCGTTGCAGCAGACCCTGCGCCACCAGCACACCGCGTACGTCAACTTCTTCGCCGGACGTGCCCGCTACCCGCGGTTCAAGTCCCGCACCGCCCGCCAGTCGGCGCACTACACCCGCTCCGGGTTCCGGATGAAGAACGGTGAGTTGCACGTCGCCAAGACCATCGGCCCGGTGGAGGTGGCGTGGTCGTGGCCGGACGTCGACAGGGCCGAACTGGACCCGACCACGGTGGTCGTGTCCCGCGACACCGACGGCCGCTGGTTCGTGACGTTCGCCGTCGACACCGACCAGCCGACCCCGCTGGAGGCGACCGGGCATGAGGTCGGCGTCGACCTGGGCATCAAAGACTTCGCCGTGATCAGCGACGGCGACCGTATCGCCAATCCCCGGCACCTGCGACGCAAGGCCCGGAACCTGGCCCGCTATCAGCGGCTGCTGGCCCGCTGCCAGCGTGGCTCGGCGAACCGGCGCAAGGCCAAAGCCAAGGTCGCCCGCGCCCATCGCAAGGTCCGTAACGCCCGGCAGGACTTCCTGCACCGCACCAGCACGAGGCTGGTCCGCCGCGCGGACCTGATCGTGGTCGAAGACCTCGCCGTCAAGAACATGGTCCGCAACCGCGGCCTCGCCAAGGCGATCTCCGACTGCGGGTGGGGCGAGTTCCGCCGCCAGCTGGAATACAAGACCGAACGGTACGGCCGCGCCCTCGTGGTGATCGACCGTTGGTTCCCGTCCAGCAAGACCTGCTCCGCCTGCGGGCACCTGCTCGCCAAGCTGGATCTGTCCACCCGGGCCTGGACATGCCCAGGGTGCCGCACCCGACACGATCGGGACCTGAACGCGGCCAAGAACATCCTTGCGGCTGGTCGAGCCGTAGCCAGGGACAACCCCGGCGATGCCTGCGGAGCTGATGTCAGACAGCAAGGGTCCTCCCTTTCTGCGATCGGCTGAGAAACAGGAAACCTCTGGGGCGACCCAGAGAATCCCCCGCCTTCAGGTGGGGGAAGAAGTCAAATCCCCGCCTCCTCGCGGATCCCGGCGACGATGCCGGGCAGGACCGCCAGGAAGCGGTCCACCTCATCCTCGGTCGTCTCGCGGTGCAGCGACACCCGTACGTTGCCGTGGCTGAGCACCCCCATCGCCTCCAGCACGTGACTGGGCCGCAGCGTCGACGCGGTGCACGACGAGCCCGACGAGACCGCGAAGCCCCGCCGGTCCAGCGCGTGCAGCAGGGCCTCGCCGTCGACGTACAGGCAGGAGAAGGTCACTAGGTGCGGCAGCCGCCGTACCGGGTCGCCGACCACCTCGACGTCGGGCACGGTGGCCGCGACGGTCGCCCGGATCCGGTCCACCAGGGCGGTGAGCCGCGCGGCCTCGGTCCGCGACTCGGCCAGCACGGCCCGCAGCGAGGCCGCGGCCGCGACGACGGCCGGCAGATCGAGCGCGCCCACCGGCCGTGGCCGGTGACGATCATCACCCGGGTACGGCGACAGCCACCGCACCCCCTTGCGCACCACCAGCACGCCCACTCCCGCCGGACCGCCCCACTTGTGCGCGCTGGCCGTCAGCATTGACCAGCCCGGCGGCACCGGAACCCGCCCGATCGACTGCGCCGCGTCCACGAACAGCGGGACGCCGTGCTCCGCGCAGGCCTCGGCGGCGTCGGCCACCGGCTGCACGGTGCCGACCTCGTGACTGGCGCTGATCAGGCTGGCCAGGGCCACCCCGTCCGCGCCGACAGCCGTGCGCCAGGCGTCCAGATCCAGCCGCCCGGTCAGATCGACGCCGACCGGCACCGCGGCGCCGGCCCGCGCCGCCGCGTGCAGCACGGCCGAGTGCTCGATCGCCGAGTGGACCAGGGTCCGGCCGGCCCGGGCGCGACCGGCGAGTCCGCCGAGGACGGCGGCGTGCACCGCGGCCGTGCCCGAGGGCTGGAAGGACACCTCGTCGGGGCGTACCCCCAGGGACTCGGCGACGCTGCCCTGCGCCGCCTCCCGCAGCTGCTGGGCCCGCCGGCCGGCGGCGTAGAGCCGGTCCGGATCGGCCCAGCCGTCGGCCAGGGCAGCCAGCAGGGCCTGCCGCGCGACGGGGTGCGGGGGAGCGGCACTGGCCGCGTCGAGGTAGGCCGGCGTACCGGCGGGATCGGCCCTGTCATCCACCTTCCGAACGGTATCGTCCACATGATCAGCGGTTACCCGGGCACCCCGAAGATCCGACCCCCGGTCAGCGGGGGGCCGGGCCAGGTCGAGTAGTGTGCGACCGTCGGTGACACCTTGCCGCCGGTGTCCGGATTTCCGCACCGGGCGGTGCTCTAGGGAGGCAGGAGCAGGTGGTCTCAAGGAGTTCGGTCGCACGGCCGCGTGTCGTACGGCTCGCCGGGCTCGGTGTCGGCGGTGCCATGCTGCTGGCCCTGCTGTCGGGCTGTTCCGTGGCCGGTGTCGGAAGCGCCTTCGGCGGGTTCGGCTGGCCCGAGGGCGGCATCAGCCTGCAGGCGCACAAGATGTATGACCTGTGGATCGCGTCAACGATCGCGGCACTGGTCGTGGGCGTCTTCGTGTGGGGTCTGATCTTCTGGTGCGTCATCCGGTATCGCAAGCGCGGCGACACCCTGCCCGTGCAGACCCGGTTCAACATGCCGCTCGAGGTCCTGTACACGGTTACCCCGGTGCTGATCGTCGCGGTGCTCTTCTACTACACGGCGATCGTGCAGACCGACGTGGACAAGCTGTCGGCCAAGCCGGACATGACCGTCGAGGTCGTGGCCTTCAAGTGGAACTGGCAGTTCAACTACCGCGACGCGCCCGGCGCCGAGGCGAAGACCGTGGCGTCGACGCTCGGCTCGACCGACGTGATCCCGCTGCTGGTCCTGCCCACGGGCAAGAAGATCCGCTTCGAGGAGACCAGCCGCGACGTCATCCACTCGTTCTGGGTGCCGGAGATGCTCTTCAAACGTGACGTGTTCCCGGGCAACGTGCGCAACACCTTCGAGGTGACCCTCGACAAGGAGGGCCGCTACGTCGGTCGCTGCGCCGAGCTCTGCGGCACCTACCACGCCTTCATGCAGTTCGAGCTGGTCGTCGTCTCCCCGGCGGAGTTCGACCAGTTCCTCGCCGCCAAGGTGGCCGGCGGCTCCACGCAGGACGCGATGGGTGCGATCGGTTTCACCGGCGACGAGCGTTTCGCCATCACGACGCAGCCGTTCGACAGCCGCCGGACCGGACAGTCCTGGAACCAGTCCGGCGCCGTCGCGGCAGGGAAGTAGGGACCAGAGTTGAAGACCGAATACAAGATCTTCGCCGGGGTCGCTGTCTTCCTGTTCGGTGCGGCCGCGGTCTACGGGGCGTACACCCACGGTGAGTCCGGCCAGCTCGAATGGATCGGCTTCATCGCCCTGATCCTGTCCGGCCTGCTCTGCTCGATGTGCGGTGGCTTCTTCTGGTTCGTGGCCCGGCGCATCGACCTGCGGCCCGAGGACCGCGAGGACGGCGAGATCGCCGAGGCCGCCGGCGAGGTCGGCTTCTTCAGCCCCGGCAGCTACTGGCCGTTCGGCCTGGCGCTGGCCGCCTCGACGGCCGGCATGGGCCTGGTGTTCTGGCAGTGGTGGCTGGTCGCCCTGGGCATGGTCCTGGTGGTCTTCGCGGCCTGCGGCCTGCTGTTCGAGTACTACTCGGGCACCCGGCACCCGGCCGAGCACTGATCCGGCCCGCAACGAAAGGAAAGGCCCGCACCCCCGAGGGGATGCGGGCCTTTCTGCTCGTGTGGGGTCAGGCGGCCCGGCGCTGCTGAGGTGCCACCCGGGCCCCGCCGGCGGACAACAGCACGCGGAAGGTGACCGGGGCGATGATCTCCGCCGCGCCACAGCGCGTGCAGAGCATCTCGGGGCACTCATCGTCGTGGCCGTCGGCGCAGGGCGGTGTCTCGAACGGCAGCTCGGCGTCGCAGATGAAGCAGCGCAGTTCACGATCTCGCACGGGTGGCTCCTCTTCGCCGGAAGGTGGATTTACCCGAATGTCATTCAAACGTTGTCATGCGCCGCCGCCGACCGGAGGAACCCGGCCCGGCGTGTCAGGAAAATATTCAGCTCAGCCTTTAGCCCGGTTAAGGGCGGCGGCCGGGGTGGTCGGCCGGGGTCTCGGCGGCTTTCGCGGCTTTCGCGGCCTCGACCCAGCGGCTGAGCAGCGCGGTGGCCGCCCCCGAGTCCACTGTCGCCGCGGCGCGGGCGATCCCGGCGCGCATCGTGTCGGCGAAGGAGCCGGGGAAGCCCGCGTGCGCCGCGAACGCCGCGGCCGCGTTGAGCAGGACCGCGTCGCGGATCGGGCCCTTCTCGCCGGCGAACATGCTCATCGCCGCGGCGGCGTTGAACGTCGCGTCGCCGCCGCGCAGGTCGCCCGGGTTGCTGCGGGGCAGGCCGAGGTCGACCGCGTCCACCACGGACTCGGTCACCGTCCCGTCCTTGACCGTCCAGAGCCGGGTGGGCGCCGCCGTGGTGAACTCGTCGAGCCCGTCCTCGCCGCGCATCACCAGCGCGGAGTCGCCGCGCCGGGCGAAGACCGCGGCCATCACCGGCGCCATCCGCTGGTCGAAGCAGCCGACCGCCGCCGCGCGCGGCCGGGCCGGGTTGGTCAGCGGGCCCAGCACGTTGAAGAACGTCGGGTGGCCCAGCTCGCGCCGGGTCACGGCCGCGTGCCGCATGCCGGGGTGGTAGCGGGCGGCGAAGCAGAAGCCGATGCCGGCCTCGGCGACCGTGCGGGCCACCCCCTCGGGGCCCAGGTCCAGCGGAATGCCGAAGAACTCCAGCAGGTCGGCCGTGCCGCAGGCGGACGAGGCCGCACGGTTGCCGTGCTTGACCACCTTGACGCCGGCCGCCGCCGTGATGATCGCGGCCATCGTGGAGATGTTGACCGTGTGGGCCCGGTCGCCGCCGGTGCCCACCACGTCGACGGCGTCCGCGCGGACCTCCGCCGGCAGATCGACCACGGTGGCGTTGGCCAGCATCGCCTGGACCAGCCCGGCGAGCTCGCCGGGCGTCTCGCCCTTGGCCCGCAGCGCCACCGCGAAGCCGGCGATCTGCACCGGGGTGGCGTCGCCGGCCATGATCTCGCCCATGGCCCAGGCGGTGTCCTGCGCCGACAACTCCTCCGCCCGCAGCAGGGCGCTCAGCAGGTTCGGCCAGGTCGGTGCTCCCATGCGGGGCACTCCTTCAGTCCGGTCGGGGTGGGGTGGTTGGAAGGAGATCAGCCCAGCTTGCCCAGGGTGCCCAGCGGAACGACGCCGTTGCGGCGGCCACGGAGCATGCCGGCGATGGTCTGCCCGGTGGTCACCGGGTCGAGCGGGTGCACCAGGGTCGCGTCGACCTGGGCGAACGCGGCCAGCCAGCGGTCGGCGGCGCGGGCGATCACGACGCAGGTGGGCGGCGGGGTCGCATACTCGTCCTTGGTCTGGCGGGCGATGCCCAAGCCGCCGGCCGGGGCCGCCTCGCCGTCGAGGACCATCAGGTCGATCTCGTACGTGTCCAGCAGGATCCGGCATTCCTCCCAGGTGGAGGCGTCGACGAACTCCACGGACAGGTCGGCGGCGGGGCGGACGCCGATCGCCATCCTGATCCGGTCGCGGACCGCGAGGTCGTCGCTATACAGCAGGACCGTGTACTTGTCCGGCTGCGGCTTGCTGTCGTCGCTCATATGTGCCCCGGTTCCGACGCTCGTAGGTGCCCGCTGATGGTACCGAACCGGCTAGTGCGCGTCCGGCTGTGGTCGTACCGTCGGGGCCGGCTCTGTGATCTTGCTCGCCGCGGCCGTGCCCGGCGCGGCGGGGTCTGGCTCCGGCGGGCCGGCGCGCCGCTCGTCCTCGGCCTCCGCGCGGTCCAGGGCCCGGTCGATCCGCCTGGCCTCGCGCTCGGACTGCTTGATCCATTGCAGCACCAGGATGCCCAGCATCGTGACGCTGACGATCTCGCCGCCGGCCCAGAGGATGCCGCCGGCCACCACCTGGTCGTTCCACGGGTCCGACCAGGCCAGCCGCAGGCTCGGGTACCAGTCGCCGCCGAGCAGGGTCTTGCTCTGCATGATCGTCAGGCCCAGCACCGTGTGGAACGGTACGGACAGCACCATCAGCAGGGCCCGGGCCGGATAGGGCCAGCGGTTCGGCAGCGGGTCCAGGCCCAGCAGCGGCCAGAAGAACAGGCAGCCGGTGATGATGAAGTGCACGTGGATCAGCTCGTGCAGCCAGACGTGCTCCAGGGTGGCCCGGTAGAGCCCGGTGAAGTAGAGGACGAACGGGTTCGCGACGAAGATCCCGAACGCGACCAGCGGGAACGTCAGCACCCCGGCGGCCCGGCTGTGCAGGACCCGCAGCAGCTGCTTGCGGTTCGCCGCCGGCAGCGTGCGCAGGGCCAGCGTCACCGGCGCGCCCAGGGCCAGGAAGATCGGCCCCACCATGGACAGCACCATGTGCTGCACCATGTGCACGCTGAGCAGCGCGGTGTCGTAGGCCTCGAGACCGGTCACGGTGACCGCGGCGATCGAGCCCAGGCCGCCGGCCAGGAAGGCCACGGTGCGGCCCGGGGGCCAGTGGTCGCCACGACGCCGCAGGCGGTGCACCCCGTACAGGTAGACGGCTCCGGCGATCACCAGGAACAGGGCCAGCAAGCTGGTCAGCCTGATCTGGGTGAAGATCTCGGCGACGCTGAACGGCGGGGGACCAGTATCCCCCGAAGGCGCCGCGAGCATGGGCATTTCGACTGGCTGCACCCCCCGAGGCTAGGCCCCGGCCGGTCCGCGTCGGCGTACGGGGCGGGGACACAGCCCGGATTAGGCCCCCCGCGACATGTTCGAGTGATCGCGGGGCAATAATGAGCCCGTGACAGCGGCAGCCATCGACAAGAGCCGGATCCACTCGCTGACCCGACCCAACATGGTCAGCGTGGGGACCATCGTGTGGCTCTCCAGTGAACTCATGTTCTTCGCGGCCTTGTTCGCCATGTATTTCTCGATCCGTGCCGCGGCCCCCGAGATGTGGGAGAAGCACACCGAGGCCCTCAACGTCCCCTATGCGACCGTCTTCACGGTGATCCTGGTCCTCTCCTCGGTCACCTGTCAGCTCGGCGTCTTCGCGGCGGAGAAGGGCGACGTGTTCGCGCTGCGGCGCTGGTTCACGGTCACCTTCGTGATGGGCCTGATCTTCGTGCTCGGCCAGGCGAACGAGTACAAGACCCTGGTGCATGAGGGCGTGACGCTCAACGGTGACGGCTACGGCTCGATGTTCTACCTGACGACCGGATTCCACGGTCTGCACGTCACGGGCGGCCTGATCGCCTTCATCGTCTACATGATCCGCACCACCATGGGCCGGTTCACGCCGGCGCAGGCGACCTCGGCGATCGTCGTGTCCTACTACTGGCACTTCGTCGACGTCGTGTGGATCGCGCTGTTCGCCATGATCTATTGGCTGCAGTAGCCGCCGCCCGTCCGTGAGTTCCAGGTCAAAACCCAGAGGACACAACCCATGACTTCTGACACCCCCGCCGGTCGGCGTTTCCGGGTGTTCAACCGGCGGCGGTCGGCGCCGAGCCGGGTGCGGCGGCGCCTCGGTGCGGCGGCTCGCATGCTCGCCGCGCTCGCGCTGGCCGGAGGCGTGTACACGGCCTTCGCACCGGGTGCGTTCGCCGACGACACCCGCGAGCTGTCCGCCTCCGCGCAGGAGGGCAAGGCGCTCTTCGACAACAGCTGCATCTCGTGCCACGGCCGCAATGCCGAGGGCGTCGCTGACCGTGGGCCGAGCCTGATCGGCGTCGGCTCCGCCTCGGTCGAGTTCCAGGTGGGCACCGGCCGCATGCCGATGACCCGCCAGGAGGCCCAGGCGGAGAAGAAGGCGCCGCAGTTCGACAAGGCGCAGACCAAACAGCTGGGCCAGTACATCCAGGAGTTGGGTGGCGGCCCGCAGGTCCCGTCCGGCGAGCTGACGACCAGTCTCTCCGAAGACCCCGAGGCGTTGGCCAAGGGCGGCGAGATGTTCCGGATCAACTGCACCTCGTGCCACGGCTTCGGCGGTGGCGGCGGCGCCCTGTCCTCGGGCAAGTTCGCGCCCAGTCTCGGCGCCGCGACGGCCGAGGAGCTCTACGCGGCCATGCTCACCGGCCCGCAGAACATGCCGGTGTTCGGTGACAACGAGCTCACCCCGGACCAGAAGCGCGAGATCATCACGTACGTCAAGGTGCAGCTGCAGGAGGACAAGGACCCGGGCGGCCTGTTCAACCTCGGCCGGTACGGTCCGGTCACCGAGGGCCTGGCGATCTTCGTCATCGGCATCACGATCCTGGTCTTCGCGACGCTGTGGATTGCGGGGAAGTCATGACCGTTGTGAAGGAGCCGCACGGCGCGCACGGGGCCGGCACCGAGCCGGTCGACGTGAACGACCCCCGGCTGTCGCGCTTCGACATCGTCCGCGAGGGCGCGCGCCGCGACGACATCGAGATCGTCACGTACGAGTCGCAGTTCCAGGGCACGAACAGCAAGGCCGAGAAGCGCGTCGTGCGCAACATCGCCTTCCTGTTCCTGCTCTCGGGCGCGGCGGCGATGGTCTTCCTGGTCTTCTACATCGTCTGGCCGTGGGAGTTCGAGCTCGGCCACACCGACAGCGACTACTTCACCCCGATCCTGGGCATCTCGCTCGGCGTCTCGCTGCTGGCGCTGGGCTTCGCGATCCTGGCCTGGGCCAAGAAGCTGCTGCCGCACGAGGTCTCGATCCAGGACCGGCACAACACGCCGTCCAGCGACGACGACCGGCTGATCACCGGCCAGACCATCGCCTACCTGGGTGACGAGCTCGGCGTGCAGCGCCGGCCGCTGCTCAAGGGCGCGATCGGGCTCGGCCTCGCGCCGCTCGGCCTGGTCGCTGCGGCGCCGCTGATCGGCGGCCTGATCGAAAATCCGCACAAGGACGCCCAGCCGATGATGTCCCACACCGGCTTCGACCCGGTGCCCAACGACGGCAAGCCGGTGCGGCTCACCCGCGAGGACGGCACCTCGATCCGGCCCGAGGACGTCAGCGTCGGCGGCCAGATCACGGTCTTCCCGGGCATCCCGCACGGCGCGACCAACCAGCACGCGGACTCGCCGACCCTGCTGATCCACCTGCGGGCCGACGATGCCGCCGAGGCGCGGGCGAAGGGCAACGCCGACGCGATCAACAAGGACTCGATGTGGGAGAACTACATCGCGTACTCGAAGATCTGCACCCACGCCGGCTGCCCCGCCAGCCTGTACGAGCAGCAGACCAACCGGCTGCTCTGCCCGTGTCACCAGTCACAGTTCATGATCACGGACAATGCGCGCCCGATCTTCGGTCCGGCCAGCCGCCGACTGCCCCAGCTGCCGATCCTGGTAGACGACGAGGGGTTCTTCGTGGCAGCGTCTGACTACAAGGAAATCGTTGGGCCTGACTTCTGGGAGCGGCCATGAAGCGCCGAAAGCTCGACCTCGCGCAGGTTCCCGCGAACGTCGGCAAGGGGCTGGACGACCGTTACAAGGCGGCCACCCCCCTGCGTGGCCTGCTGAACAAGGTCTTCCCTGACCACTGGTCGTTCCTGCTGGGCGAGATCGCGCTGTTCTCGTTCATCGTCCTGCTGCTCACCGGTGTCTTCCTGACCCTCTTCTTCGACCCGTCGATGAAGGAGATCGCGTACGAAGGCTCCTACCCCGCGCTGCGGGGCACGGAGATGTCCGCGGCCTACGCGTCGTCGCTGCACCTGTCGTTCGAGGTGCGCGGTGGTCTGTTCATGCGCCAGATGCACCACTGGGCGGCGCTGCTGTTCATGGCGGCGATCGTCGTGCACATGGCCCGCATCTTCTTCACCGGCGCGTTCCGCAAGCCGCGCGAGGCGAACTGGGCGATCGGCGTCACGCTGTTCCTGCTCGGCTTCCTGGCCGGCTTCACCGGCTACTCGCTGCCGGACGACGGCCTGTCCGGCACCGGCCTGCGGATCGCCTCGGCGATCATGCTGTCCATCCCGGTCGTCGGCACCTGGGTCTCGGCGTCGATCTTCGGCGGCGAGTTCCCCGGCGAGTTCATCATCGGCCGCTTCTACATCGCGCACGTGCTGCTCATCCCGGGCGGCCTGCTCGCGCTGATCAGCGTCCACCTGGGCCTGGTCTTCGCGCAGAAGCACACCCAGTGGCCCGGCCCCGGCCGGACCAACGACAACGTGGTCGGCGAGCGCATGTTCCCGCGGTACGCGCTCAAGCAGGGCGGCTTCTTCATGGCCGTCTTCGGCGTGATCGCCCTGATGGCCGGCCTGTTCCAGATCAACCCGATCTGGCTGTTCGGGCCGTACCGGGCCTCCGAGGTCTCCTCGGCGAGCCAGCCGGACTGGTACGTCATGTTCATGGACGGCCTGGTCCGGCTCATGCCGGCCTGGCAGATCGACATCCCGATCGGCGACGGGTATGTGATCCCGCCGCTGTTCTGGCCGGCGGTCGTCGGCCTGGGCGCGCTGACCACGGTGCCGATGTTCTACCCGTTCATCGAGGCGCGCCGGCTGAAGGACAAGCGGACGCACCACCTGCTCGAGCGCCCGCGGGACGCACCCGAGCGCACCGGTCTGGGCGCGATGGCGTTCACGTTCTTCATCGTCGCCACCCTCTCCGGCGGCAACGACGTCATCGCCGACAAGTTCCACATCAGCCTGAACGCGATGACCTGGGCGGGCCGCATCGGCCTGGTGATCCTGCCGCCGCTGGCGTACTACCTCTCGGTCCGGATCTGCCTGGGCCTGCAGCAGCACGACCGCGAGGTGCTGGCACACGGCGTGGAGACCGGCATCATCAAGCGGGCCGCCGACGGCCGCTTCTACGAGGTCCACCAGCCGCTCGGCCCGGTCGACGACCACGGCCACCCGCTGCCGCTGGAATATGCGGGCTGGGTCGTCCCGAAGAAGATGAACCGCATCGGTGCCCTGGCGCCTGCGGTGAAGGGCTTCTTCTACCCGGTCGAAAAGCCGGCCGAGGCGCCGGTGTCGCCCGGCATGCCGCCGGTGAGCCCGCGCGAGGAGCGCGAGGAGATCACCTCCGGCCGCTAGTCGAACAGCACGGAAAAGGGGGCCCGCGGGCCCCTTTTTCGCGTCCTGAGGAAGCGCCGCGGGCGGTCAGATCAAAGATCTTTTAAGGCGATGTCGTGCGTGGTTGCATGGCTCTGACCGTCGCTCCCGCCGGGACCGGGACCGGGCGCCCACTCGCCTGGCGGCTCGTAACCGGGCGCCCGGACCCTGCCAGGTCCGTGCTCCCCAACCTCGACCGCCTCGCCGTCTCACCGGCCCGGATCGACGGCGTCCCGATGGGGATGTGGCCTCGCCGGACGGGTTCGGTCCGGCTCCTGGCCTTGTCGCGCGCGGGTGAGCTTTCGCCGGCCGTTCGAGTCCGCATATTGCGGAGCGAGAGCCCGCGGGGACGGTCAGTCGGCGGCGGGCAGGCCGATCGCGAACGCGTCCTCGAGGTCGTGCTTCGAGTAGGCCCGGAAGGCGATGTGCGACTCCGTGTTGAGCACGCCGGGGGTCTTGGAGATCCGCCCCGCGATGACCTCGGCGATCTGGTCGAACTGCGCGACCCGCACGATCGCGATCAGGTCGACGTTACCGGCGACCGAGTAGACCTCGCTGACCCCGGGCAGCGCGGCGAGCGCCTCGGCGACCTCCGGGATCGAGTCGGTGGCGCAGTCGATGTGCACGATCGCGGTGTTCACGCGGTCTCCTCGGCGATGAGGCGGATGAGTCGGTTCATGCTATCCAGGACCCGGTGGGTGGTCAGGCCTGGACGGTGAGGTCTTTGCCGGCGCGGATGGCGTTCCGCAGCGACTCGCCCGCGCGCACCGTCGCGCCGGGCCAGATCACGCAGCGGGTGACGCTGCCCCGCACCTCGGCGCGGGCGCCGATCACCGACTCGGTCGCCCGGCCGGTCAGCACGGCGGTGGGGTCGGCCAGGCCGGCGGCCGCGTGCAGGTTGGCGCGCAGGTAATCCGCCGGGGTGCCGGTGTCGATGTAGTCGCCGTCGTAGATGATCAACTCCAGCTCGCCGGCCGCTTCGGCCGGGCGCCAGGCCGTCCGGACCAGATCGGCGGGCTGGTCGGTGAGGTCGCGAAGATACCGCCACGGCAGCAGCGAGAAGCCGGCGAACCGGTGGCCGCTGAAGCCGTCCGTGTTGCCCGGCGGCAGGGGACGGGTCAGCATCCGTACCGTCTCGCCGCTCCAGCCCTCCAGCAGGGCCGCGATGTCCTTGCCCGGCTCGCGCTGCGGGTCCGCCAGATAGGCATCCGCGTTGCCGACCAGCGCGCCCCGGCCGTCGATCCAGCCGCGGAGCCGGCCGATGCCGCCGGACGTGCCCAGCGGGCCGTCAGGCTCCACGGACAGGTGCGCGCGGTCGCCGACGTGGGCGACCACCTGGTCGGCCAGATAGGCGGCGTTGACGGCCACCTCGGACCCTCCGCTCAGGCCGAGACCGCCGATCCGGGCCAGCGCCCGGTCCAGCAGGGCGACGTTGCCGACCGGGCAGAGCGCCTTGGGCAGCAACTCGGTCAGGGGCCGCAGCCGCTGACCCTCGCCCGCGGCCAGCACCACCGCACAGACCTCGGCAGCCGCACTCATGCGGCGCCGCCGAGGTCTGCGCGACCGTTGTTCGGCGTGGCCGGGTGCCGCTCGGTGCGCTCGCTCATGCCGACTGCTGGGCCGCGAGCGGCCCGATGCCGTAGGTGCCCAGCACGAGTGCCGTGTTCGGGGTCAGCCGGGGCAGGTCGTCCAGCGGGAACCAGCCCGCCTCCAGGACCTCGCCGCCGTCGACCACCAGCGGGTTGGTCGAGGCCGGGACGAAGCCCATGAAGACCGTGTCCACCCAGCCCTTGGGGTGCACTATCGCGTTCGGCACCGCCGGGGTCAGCGCCTCCGGCGCGATGACCACGCCCGACTCCTCCGCCAGCTCGCGGGCCGCGCCCACCACCGGTGGCTCGGCTTTCTTCAGCAGGCCGGCGGGCAAGCCCCAGCTGCGGCCGGGTGGCTGGCGCAGCAGCAGCAACCGGCCGGGCTCCGGTGCCTCGGAGTCGCGGACGATCGCCACGGCGCCGACCAGATATTTCTGCACGAGCAGGCGGACGATGGTGCGCCGCACGGGATGCGGCAGCCGGTAGAACGTCTGGTACGCGACGCCGCGCAGCCGGCGGGGGAGTTTCACCCCGCCAGGCTATCGGCCGGGCGCGAGGCCTCAAAACGATCTTGCGTGGGTTTCGGCCGCGGGGGGATCAGTCCGGGTGGTCGACCAGGGCGATGAGCTGCTCGACCACCTGGTCGGGCTCGAGATTGCGCTCGGTGACGGCGACCAGCATGGTCTCCAGGTCGGGATAGCCGAGCTCCTCGGCCAGCCGGCGCAGCGGCACCTCGCTCGCCAGGCCGCGGTCGTGCTTGCGCAGCGTCAGCCCGATCGTCGCGCGGCCCAGCCGGACCTTGTCGACGATGCTGATGCCGGGGGAATTCTCCTCGGCGAAGTAGCGGTTGATCTGCATCTGCGCCTGGGTCGACTTTACGAAGCCGAGCCATTCCTTCCGCGGGCCCCGCGGCGCGGCGTCCGGGTCGGCGGCGACGTGGCCGTCGGTCTCGGTGAAGATCTCCACCACGTCGCCGTCGCGCAGGGGGGAGCTCAGCGAGGCCAGCCGCCCGTTGATCGTCGCCGCGAGCGTCTGGTCGCCCTTGTCGGCGCTCAGCTCGTATGCGAGGTCGACCGGGGTGGAGCCGGCGGGCAGGTCGAACGTGTTGCCGTGGGCGAAGACCTGGATCTGGCCCTCGGCGAGGTCGCAGCGCAACGAGGCGAGGAACTGGCTGGCGTCGGTGGCGTCCTCCTGCCAGTCCAGCACCCGCTTGAGCCAGGTGAGCTGGTCGGCACCCGGAGCCTCGGCGCCCTCGGGCGACTTGGGATAGCGGTAGCCGGTGGCCACGCCGTACTCGGCGCAGCGGTGCATCGACACCGTCCGGATCAGCACCTCGACCAGGCGGCCCTCGGGGCCGGTGACCGTGGTGTGCAGGGAACGGTAGAGGTTGTTCTTCGGGGAGGCGATGAAGTCTTTGAAGCGGCCGGCCACCGGGCGCCACTGGCCGTGGATCGCGCCGAGCGCGGCGTAACAGTCGGTCTCGGGCCCGTCCACGATCACCACGATGCGGGGCAGATCCAGCGGGACCGCGTGGCCACCGGCGACGGTGTCTTTCCAGATCGAGTAGTAGTGCCGGGGGCGGGGGGCGACCTTCGCGTCCACCCGGGAGCGGCGCAGGGCGCCCTGCGCCTTGACCCGGACGTCG
This sequence comes from Actinoplanes sp. ATCC 53533, assembly GCF_003947245.1. Classification (NCBI taxonomy): domain Bacteria; kingdom Bacillati; phylum Actinomycetota; class Actinomycetes; order Micromonosporales; family Micromonosporaceae; genus Actinoplanes; species Actinoplanes sp. ATCC 53533. The sequence continues at coordinate 64,053 of NZ_QHHV01000093.1, forward strand.
TCGAGGTATTCCGACCAGCCGGGGCGGTTTTTCACGTGCTCGTCGATGCGGGCGTATGAATCCGGCTCCAGGTGGTAGAGCACCACGTCGTCCAGGTCGCGCTTGAGGGCCTGGATGCCGAGGCGGTCGCAGAGCGGGACCAGCACGTCGAGGGTCGCGGTCGCGATCCGGGCCCGGGAGGCGGGGGAGCGGGCGTCGAGGGTCCGCATGTTGTGCAGCCGGTCGGCGAGCTTGATCACCAGCACCCGGACGTCCTTGCCGGCGGCCACGATCATCTTGCGGATCGTCTCGGCCTCGGCGACCTTGCCGTAGAACGCCTTGTCGAACTTGGTCACGCCGTCGACCAGGTGGGTCACCTCGGGGCCGAAGTCGCCGTGCAGCGTCTCCAGCGTGTAACTGGTGTCCTCGACCGTGTCGTGCAGCAGGGCGGCGACCAGGGTGGTCGTGTCCATGCCCAGCTCGGCGCAGATCTGCGCGACCGCGAGCGGATGGGTGATGTAGGGATCGCCGCTCTTGCGGAACTGACCGCGGTGCATGTTTTCCGCCACCGCGTAGCTGCGGCGCAGCACGCCGGCGTCAGCGGAGGGGTGGATGTGGCGGTGGGTGCGGGTGAGGGTCGTGACGGGGTCGTCCTCGTTGCCTTGAAAGCTGAGGAACGAGCGCAGCCGGCGTGAAAGCGGGATCTCCGCCGGTGCTGGAGACAGGGCACGTCCAAGGGCGGCGCCGTGGCCGGCGTCGACGTCCACTCGGACACCCCCTCACCGATCGACCGCACGATCCGCCCTGAACGGTACGCACGGATCCCACCGATTTTCACAGCTTCGCGCGCTGCGTTCCTTACAGCCTAAGCGAGCGAGCGTCATCCGAACGGTCAGTTACCGATGAGCGAACGGTTGAGTCTCTTCTCGACGCCGCGGCTTCCGCCCTGGTGAGCAGGGTAGTGAACCGCGCAGCGCCACGCGCCGGTGACACCCAGTCGCCAGAAGTTTCCACCAGCCGGGTGTCGGGCCGTTCGAGCCAGGCCAGAATCCGCTCGGTCTCCTCGGCGGAGGCGGCCGGCACCGGGCCGGGTCCTGCTAGGACCGTCTCGGCGGTGGCGCGGGCCAGGTCGAGGGTCGGCCGGGGGTGCAGCCGGGGCGGTGAGGTGGCCGCGGCGGCGAGCCGGCCGTGCCGGACCACGACGATCTCCCAGCCGTACGCGTCGTTGCGCCGGGCCGCCACCAGCTCGCTGATGCCGGTGAGGGCGCCGAGCCGCTGCATCCGGACGACGGCGCGCAGCAGCGCCACCAGGCGGGACCTGATCACCGCCGCCTCCTCGTAGCGCTGCCGCTCGGCGAGCACCTCGATGCGGGCCAGGAGGGCCTCCACCAGGGGCTCGGGGTCGCCATAGGTCGCCGTCCGAAAGGGCAGGGCGGCGCGGTGGGCGTACTCCTCCGGGGTGATCTCGTGCTCGCAGGGCGCCGGGCATTTGCCCAGCTCGGCCAGCGCGCAGGCCGGCGTGCGGGTCTTGACCGAGAGCTTGTGGGTGCACTGACGCAGCGGCACCGCGTCATAGACCCCGGCGGCGGCCAGCTCGGCCGTGCGGCGTGAGGAGAACGGGCCGAGATAGGCCGCGTCGTCGTCTGCCAGCGCCCGGACCACCGAGAGACGGGGATAGGCCTCCGCGGTCAGCTTCAGCCAGACGACCCGCTCCGGATACTTCGACCTGCGGTTGTACGGCGGGGCGTGGGCCGCGATGAGCCGCAGCTCGCGCACCTCGGCCTCGAGCGAGTGCGCGCACTCCACCGCCTCCACCCGGGTCGCGGCGCCGATCATCTCGGACATCCGGGCCCGCTTCTCGCTGGCGGTGAAGTAGCTGCGCACCCGGGTCGCGATGTCGACCGAGGTGCCGACGTAGAGCGGCCGCTCGTCGGCGGCGCGGAAGACATAGACCCCCGGCGCGTGCGGCAGGCCGTCGGCGAGGTGGCGCTTGCGCCGCTGGGTCGGGGTGACCGCCTTGGCGAACTCGAGGGCGTCACCCAGGGTGTGCACCTTGTAGCTGCCCAGCCGCTCGATCAGCCCGTGCAGCACGTCGACCGTGGCCCGGGCGTCGTCGAGGGCCCGGTGGGTGGGCTGGACGGTGGCCCGGAAGAAGTGGGCGAGGGTGCCCAGCTTGCGGTTGGGCACCTCGTCCTTGGTCAGGGCGCGGCGGGCCAGCGCCGCGGTGTCGAGGACCCGCAGCTGCGGCCAGGGGTGCCCGTGCCGGGCGCAGGCGGCCTTGAGGAAGCCGACGTCATAGGGCGCGTTGTGCGCGACCAGGACCGTCCCGCGCAGGAACTCCAGCAGGCTCGGCAGCACCGCCTCGATCGGCGGCGCCGGGGCGAGCATCGCCTCGGTGATGCCGGTCAGCACCGTGATGAACGGCGGGATCCGCTCACCGGGGTTGACCAGGGTGCCGAGCACCCCCAGCTCCTCGCCGGCGCGCACCTTGACCGCGCCGATCTCGGTGATGCCGCCGCCGTCCGGCGCGCCGCCGGTCGTCTCCAGGTCGAGGACCACGAACGTCGTGTCTTTCAGGGACAACGCCGCCGGATCGACGGAGCCGTCGGCGCTCAGGAGGGTGTCCAGAGTGCCCTGCACGTATGCGGGTTGTGCCACGACGGGCAATTTAGAGAGGGGGTATGACAAACTCCGGGCCGCGGCGGGAAAAGATCACTTGCTACCGCAAGCTTTTCCGCTGCCCACGGTGGGAGAATAGAGAAATGTCCGCGCCCCCGCCCTTCGACGACCGCCCCTCCGAGGAGGCAGCTCGTCGGACCGGTTCCGCCCCGGAACCGGTCGGTGAAGGTGGCCCGGATCACGACTCCGGCCCGAATTCCGGCCCCGGCCCCACCGCGGCCGGCATTGGTGCGGCTGACCAGGGCATCGATGCCGATTCCGGCGCGGCGGGCGGCGCTGATGCCGGGAATGCTGGCGACCCGGACGTAGACACCGGGCGTGACCTGGACGCGGACACCTCGCATGGCCCGGGCGGCGAGGCCGCGCTCGACGCGGCGGACGACCTCGACGCTGCCTCGGCGCCGGAGGCGGAAGACGACCCGGGGCCCGAGCCCAGCCTGCCCGAGGCCGTCCGGCTGCGGATCACCGCGCTGGCCGCCGCCGCCCTGGCCGGGCTGCCGGTCGACGAGACGCCCGTGCCCCTGCGCCGGGTCGCCCGGTTCGCCCCCAATCGCCGGGCCCGCCTCGGCGGGCCGGCCATCGCCGCCCAGCTCGCCGCCGACCCGCTGTTCCGGCAGCGGATCAGCGGCCGCATCGTTACCGAGGCCGGCGACCTGGGCGCCGCCGTGGCGAGCGGCATGGCACCCGCCGCCGCCGACCCGGTGGAGGTCGCGGCGCTGGCCTACCTGGCCCGCCCCGACGGCTGGCGGGTGTTGATCGAGGCCGTCGGCGAGTCCGTCCGGGCCGAGGCCGACGTCGCCGCGATCGCCGGCCAGATCCGCGACGCCGACCAGCGGGCCACCCGCGCCGAGCACGACCGCGCGGTCGCCAGGAACGAGGCCGACAAGCTCCGTGACGAGCTGGCCCGGGTCCGCGAGGAGCTGGGCCAGCTGCGCGAGGAGGCGCGCGCCACCTCGCGCGCGCTGCGCGAGACGCAGGCGGCCCAGAAGCGGGCCGCCGACCTGCTCGCCACCGAGAAGGGCCGCGCGGCCAAGGTGACGGCCGATCACGAGGCCGAGGTACGGCGGCTGAAGACCCGTCTCGCCGAGGCGGAGACAGCGGCCGCCTCCGGCAAGCAGAGCGCCAGGGACGCCCGGGCCGCCGACGAGACCCGCCTCTGGCTGCTGCTGGAGACGATCGGGCAGGCCGCGTCCGGGTTGAAGCGCGAGCTGGCCCTCGGCCCGACCGACAAGCTTCCGGCCGACTTCGTCGCGGACACTGCGGCCGACCGGCCCGGCGGGCTCGAACGGTCGCGCCCGCGCGCCCAGGACACCGACGACCCGGGCCGCCTCGACCAGTTGCTGGCGCTGCCCCGGGCGCACCTGATCGTGGACGGCTACAACGTCACCAAGCGCGGCTTCGCCGAGATGTCCCTCGAACAGCAGCGCAAACGCCTGATCACCGGCCTCGGGGGCATCGCCGCGCAGACCGGGGACGAGGTCACGGTGGTCTTCGACGGCGCCGAGCGGGTGCACGGCCTGCCGCCCGCGCCGCGCGGCGTCCGCGTGCTCTTCTCGCACAAGGGCGACACCGCTGATGAGCTCATCCGCCAGCTCGTCCGGGCCGAGCCGGCGGGCCGCCCGCTGGTGGTGATCTCGTCGGACCGCGAGGTCGCGGACGGGGTGCGCCGGCACGGTGCGTACCCGATGGGAGCCGACTCTTTGCTGCGCCGGCTCTCCCGGTCCTGATTTTTGTCATACCCCCTCCATAGCGTGACTGTCACCGATGGTGGTCGGTCCGCGACAGCTACCTCTTCCCCCTGCGCGGGCCGCACCGCCAGGCTGAGGAGGAAATGATGATCATCGACTGCGGGCGCTGCGCCGAGCGGACCGATGAGTGCAACGGGTGCCTGGTCAGCACGTTGCTCGACACCCCCGACGGCATCGGCGACCTCACGCCCGGCGAGCTGCGGGCGATCGAGACGTTCGAGCTGGCCGGCTTCGAGGTCGAGCTGCTGGAGACCCCGGAGCCGCCGGTCGCCGTCCCCTTCTACCCGCGCCGCCGCCACGTGGCGTGATCAGCTCTCCGGGATGGGCGGTCACGACGAGTCTCTAGGATGGGCGGTCATGACGAGCGGACCGTGCGCATGACCCCCCGCCTCTGGGCCGCGTGCGCGCTCGGCGTGCTCGTCGTGGCGCTGATCGCGTACGCCGCCGTGGTGATCCCGTGGCACCGGCCGCCGGCGCCGCGGCCCGATCAGCTCGACGCCCTGCGCGCGCTGCCCGGCGACCAGGTGCAGCGGGCCCGGGCCTTCCACGCCGACCTGCGCCCGGGTTCGTACGGCGCCCTGGCGGTCGGGCTGCTCGGGGCCCTGGTGCTCGGCCTCACGCCGCTGGGCGCGCGCCTGGTGTCGCTGGCTGGGCGCCCGTTCGGCGACCACTGGATCGCCCAGGCCGTCCTCGGCGGCCTCGCGGTGGTGCTGGTCGTCGAGCTGCTCACCCTGCCGTTCGCGGCCTGGCGGCACACCGTCGTGGTCCGCTATGGCATCTCCACCCAGACGTGGGGGCCGTGGGCGGTCGATCTGGCCAAGTCCTACGCGGTGGGTGCGGTCATCGGCGGGCTGGCCCTGCTCGGCTTCTACACCGTGACCCGGCTCGCGCCGCAATGGTGGTGGGCGTTCGGCGCGGCCGGCGCGGCGGCGCTGGTGGTGCTGCTGTCGTTCGTGCTGCCGGTGCTCGTCGAGCCGATCTTCAACAAGTTCACCCCGATGGCGCAGGGCCCGCTGCGCACCGAGCTGATGAGCCTCGCCGCCCGCGACGGCGTGCCGGTGCGCGACGTCCTGGTCGCCGACGCCTCGCGTCGCACCCGGGCCGTGAACGCGTATGTCTCCGGTTTCGGGCCGACCCGGCGCATCGTCGTCTACGACACGATGCTGACCGAGGCGACACCCGCCGAGGTCGTCTCGGTCACGGCCCACGAGCTCGGCCACGCCAAGCGCGGCGACGTGGTGATCGGCACCATCATCGGCGCGCTGGGCGCGGCGGCCACGGTGATCGCCCTCTACCTGCTCGGTTCGCTGGGCTGGCTGCTGCGGCTGGCCGGCACCGGGTCGATGGGGGAGCCCCGCACGATCGCGCTGCTGCTGGCGCTGGTGACCCTCGCCGGGCTGGCCGGCGGCCCGGTGCAGGCGCTGGTCTCCCGGCGCATCGAGGCCAGGGCCGACGCGCACGCCCTGGAGCTGACCGGCGACAGCGCGAGCTTCGAGGCGATGCAGCGCCGCCTCGGCTCCGTCAATCTCTCCGACCCCGACCCGCCGACCTGGGAGTACGTGATGTCCGCCTCGCACCCGTCCACCGTGGAGCGGATGGCCGCCGCCCGCGCGTACGCCCGCGGGGAGCGCTGATGGGCCGCACCCTGCTGGTGACCAACGACTTCCCGCCGCGGCCGGGCGGCATCCAGCAGTTCGTGCACAACCTCGCCGTCCGCCAGCCGCCCGGCTCGGTCGTGGCATATGCGTCCAGTTGGAAGGGCGCGGCCGCGTTCGACGCCGAGCAGCCGTTCGAGGTGATCCGGGAGGACACCGGCGTGCTGCTGCCGACCCCGGCGGTCGCCCGGCGGGCCGCCGAGATCGCCCGCTCGCACGGCTGCGACAGCGTCTGGTTCGGCGCGGCGGCGCCGCTGGGGCTGCTCGCGGAGGGCCTGCGCCGGCGCGCGGGCGTCGAGCGGGCGGTGTCGCTGACCCACGGCCACGAGATCGGCTGGGCGGCGCTGCCCGGCGCCCGCCAGCTGCTGCGCCGGATCGGCCGGGGCAACGACGTGGTCACCTACCTGACGGAGTTCCAGCGGATCCGCCTCGACGGTGCTCTGCGCGGGCTGACCTCGCTGGAGCGCCTGACCCCGGGGGTGGACGTCGAGGCGTACCACCCGGGGGTGGACGGCTCGCAGGTCCGCGCTCGTCACGGGCTCAGCGACCGCCCGGTGATCGTGTGTGTGTCGCGCCTGGTCCCCCGCAAGGGGCAGGACATGCTGATCCGCGCGCTGCCGACGATCCGCCGCCGGGTGCCGGGCGCGGCCCTGCTGATCGTCAGCGGCGGCCCATACCGGGACAAGCTGCAGGCGCTCGCCCGCGCCGAGGGCGTCGAGTCCGACGTGGTCTTCACCGGCTCGGTCCGCTGGGAGGAGCTGCCCGCGCACTATGCGGCCGGTGACGTGTTCGCGATGCCGTGCCGCACCCGCGGCGCGGGCCTCGACGTGGAGGGCCTCGGCATCGTCTACCTGGAGGCCTCGGCGACCGGGCTGCCGGTGCTGGCCGGCGACTCCGGGGGAGCGCCGGACGCGGTCCGCGAGGGGGAGACGGGCTTTGTCGTCGGCGGCAGCGACGTGCCGGCGATCGCGGGCCGGCTGGCGGATCTGCTGGCCGACCCGGACCGGGCGCGGGTGATGGGTGCCGCGGGCCGGGCCTGGGTGGAGAAGGAATGGCGCTGGGAGACCAAGGCCGCCCGGCTCGCCGAGCTGCTGCAGCCGGCGCCCGAAGTGGCATGAATGAGCAGTCACTCCTGGTATATGGATAGACACGTTGCGTTCGGTGGGCGTAGGAACGGCTGAGAGCCCACGGGACGGGAGTCGTCGATGCAGGACGCCATCCGGCAGGACGCCATCCAGCGACAGGACTCGGCGAAGGAGCAGCCAGAAGACGAAGCACAACCGGCCGCGCCTGCCTCGGAGGCCGGGCGTGGCGGCGGGGCCGGGCTCGCTTCGGCGGCTGGGCCTGGCAGGGAGGCTGGGCGTGGCGCGGCGGCTGGGCCTGGCAGGGAGGCTGGGCGTGGCGCGGAGGCTGGGCCTGGCAGGGAGGCTGGGCCTGGCGGCGAGGCCGGGCCGGGTGGGGAGGCCGGGCCTGGTGACCAGCCGGCGGCCGGCGGAGCGGGGCCGGGGGATGGTCGGGTGCCGGATGTCGGCGCCGATACCGGTGGGGACGGCGAGTGGTCCGACGACGGCGAGCTGGCCCTGCCGTACTGGCTGACCAGCACCGAGGAAGCCGCCAACACCACCTTCCTGCGGATGTTCCGCCGGCTGCCCAGGCTGCTGCGTTCGGCCTGGTCGCTGGCCTGGCAGGCGAGCCGGCGGACCACCATCGCCGTCGCCGTGCTGCAGCTCGCCGCGGGAGTGGCCAGCGCGGTGGGGCTCATCAGCGTCGTCGGTGTCTTCGACGGGCTGCTGCGGGACGGACCGACGCCGGAACGGGTGCGGGCCGCCGTACCCTCGTTGCTCTTGCTCGTCGGCTCCGCGGTTGTGCGGGGCCTGCTCACCTCGGCCGGCGCGGCGGCCAACGGCCGGCTGTCGCCCAAGGTCTCCCAGGCCGCCCAGATGCGGTTGCTGGACCTGACCACCCGCGTCGACCTGTCCACCTTCGACGACCCGGGCTGGCGCGACGCCATGGAACGCGCTCGCGACCGGGGTATCGACGCCGCCCAGCAGCTCGTCGACCGGGCCATCGAGCTCGGCACCAACCTGATCGGCCTGGCCGCTGCGGCCGGCGTGCTCGCGGTGCTGCACCCGGTCCTGCTGCCGCTGCTCGTGCTCGCGGTGGTGCCGATCGGCTGGTCCGCCGTGCGCTCCGCCCGGCTCCGCCATCGGCGGTTGCTGCGGCTCATCGCCGTCTGGCGGCGCCAGCGGATGCTCGCCGAGCTGCTCGCCGCCCGGGAGCCCGCGCCCGAGCTGCGCGCGTTCACCGTCCGGGGGTACCTGCTGGCCGAGGTCCGGCGGCTGCTCGCCATCTCGACCAACGAAGAGATCCGGATCACCACCAGGCAGATTCGCACCAACCTGGTCGGCACCGCGCTGAGCAGCGTCGCCACCGGGCTCACCTACGCCACCCTGCTCTGGCTGCTCTGGACCGGGCGGATGGAGCTGGCGGTCGGTGGCGCCGCCGCGTACGCGATCAGCATGGGCATCGGCAAGCTCACCGAACTCGCCTTCAGTGCCAACCGGGTCTTCGAGCAGGGTCTCTACTTCGCCGACTTCCAGGGCTTCTGCGAGCTCTCCCAGGACCGCGCCGAGCCGACGCCGGGCCACACCGCACCCGCGCCGGCGCACCAGATCCGCCTCGACGGGGTCACCTTCAGCTACCCCGACGCCGAACGCCCGGCGGTCCGCGACGTCAGCATGACGCTGCGCCGCGGCGAGATCATCGCGCTGGTCGGCGAGAACGGCTCCGGCAAGTCCACGCTGGCCAGCCTGCTCGCGGGCCTCTATCAGCCGCAGCGCGGCAGCATCAGCTGGGACGGCGTCGACCTGCGCCGCTACGACCCGGAGACGATCCGCGACCAGGTCGCGGTCGTGATGCAGGAACCCACCCGATGGCCGCTCTCCGCGCGGGCCAACATCACCATCGGACGGTACGACCGCGGCGTCGAATCCGACCGGGTGCTCGGCGCGGCCCGGGCCGGCGACGCGCACGACTTCGTCATGGAACTCGCCCGGAAGTACGACACGCTGCTGTCCCGGCACTTCACCGACGGCGCCGACCTCTCCGGCGGGCAATGGCAGCGGCTGGCGGTGAGCCGAGCGTTCTACCGCGACGCCCCGCTGCTGATCTGCGACGAGCCGACGGCGAACCTGGACGCCCGCGCCGAGCACGACGTCTACCAGCGACTCCGGGAGCTGGCGGCGGGCCGTACCGTGGTGCTGATCACCCACCGGATGGCGAGCGTCCGGGAAGCGGACCGGATCTTCGTGCTGGACCACGGCGCGGTCGTCGAGGAGGGCGACCACGCGGCCCTGATGGCGGCGTCCGGGATCTACGCGCAGCTGTTCACCCTGCAGGCCAGCGCGTACCAGTCGGCGGCGTAGGTCACATCGCGGCGGGACGCGGCTCGTGCCAGAGTTGGCGGATGGACACCACCGGCCTGATCGTCGTCGCGGCGGTCCTCGTGCTGGGCACGGCGGCGGGTTTCTGGCGGCGTCGGGCCGACGGGCGGTTCCATTCGGTCGCTTTCTCCGCCGGGTCCGCCCGCGGTTCGGGTGGCTCGGCTGTTTCGGGTGGTTCGGCTGCTCTGAGTGGTTCGGCCGGCGTTGGTCCGGGCCTGGCTGTGCACGGTCCGGGCTTGGTTGTGGACGGGTCGGCGGCGAGTGACTCGGCTGCTGGCGGTTCCGCTTCGGGCCTTGGCTCGGCCTTGAGTGGCGGTTCCGTTTCGGGCGTTGGTTCAGATTTGGGTGGCGGTTCCGCTTCGGGTGGCGGTTCGGCTTCGGGTGGCGGTTCGGCTTCGGGGGTTCGGGAGGTTTCCGTCGACCCGAGTGCGGCCGGTGAGCGGATCGATCCTGCTCTGCTCGGCAGGCTTGGCGTTCAGCCCGCACAGGCCACGCTGCTGCAGTTCTCGTCGGCATTCTGTGCGCCGTGCCGGGCGGTCCGGCGGATCAGCGGCGAGGTCGCCGACCTGCTCCCCGGCGTTCGGCACGTCGAGGTCGACGCCGAGAGTCACCTGGACGCGGTCCGCGCCTTGGGCATTTGGCGCACCCCTACGCTGCTGATTCTGGACGCGGACGGCCGGGTCGCCAAGCGCGCCACCGGCGTGCCCGGGAAGGCGCAGCTCATCGCCGCCCTGGGCGACCTCCTCCCGGCCGCCTGACGCGAATCGCCCGCCAGGCCTCGATCCGCCAGGCCCCGGCCGGGCCCGCCTCGGCCCGCCACGCCACGGCCCGCCACGCCACGCCACGCCACGGCACGGCACGCGGCCCGGCCCGCCACGCCTCGGCCCGGCCCGCCACGCCTCGGCC